>JBASLQ010000093.1:0-3225 GCA_049656425.1 Sedimentibacter sp. | reverse complement strand
GGATAATTCATATTACTATAAAGTAATTAGTGAATTATCAGGGGAGGAAATTACCGGCGAGCATCAAATATTGAAACTAATAGGAGATTTATCCAAGTCAAAACTTAATTACAACCGTGTGGAATCTGCAATTAATGATGCTAAAACAAAAGGTTATGGTTATGTAACTCCAGGTATCGGTGATATGATTTTAGAAAAACCGGAGGTGTTTAAAGAAGGCGGCAGGTATGGAATAAAAATAAAAGCACAAGCACCTTCCCTTCATATTTTCAATGCAAGTGTAAATACGGAAGTGTCACCTGTAATTGGAAGCAAATTGCAAAGTGAAGATTTAATTAATCATTTGGCAGAGCAAATGAAAGATAATCCACAATGCATATGGGAATCGGAAATATTCGGCAAAACAATTTACAGCCTTGTTGAAGAGCAGCTTGAGTCGAAACTTACAGCTATGCCTGAAAATGCAAGAAAGAAATTGAAAAAGACAATTGAGAAAATTGTTAATGACGGTTCAGGCAGCATTATATTCTTAATTATATAAAGTTTAGTTTCAAGGAACGACAATTGTCGTTCCTTGAATTTTTATTATGAACTTTCAGTTCATATTTTTTTGTAGCAAAATATATAATAATGTCGTATATTTTGATTATAGTTAATAAATATTGTAATATTAATTGAAAATCAGCATATATAACTTGCAAAAATAATGAAATTTATGTTATAATGTGGTTATTATTCATAAAGTAATAATAATATTTATTATAAAATTCAAATATCCATATTAATAAATTTGGGGCTTAAAAATGGCAAGAAAAAACTTTGGTTTGAAAAACTTTTTCTTTTCCTTTGCAATAGTATGCATTGTGTTGTATATATTCCAAAATATCAACGGTTCTGTTGATATAGAGGTTGCAGAGAATGGAAATTTGGAAGATGTCATTAGGGCTGACGGAATAATAGTAAAAGATGAAGAAATATATAATGCAACCCTTGATGGCAGTGTTTCATATTATTACGATGATGGAACCAAAATAAGAGAAGGTCAGTTAGTAGCAGATTTAAATACTGATACAAATTCTGCTCAAATAAATAAACAAATTTCAGAAGTTCAAATTGCAATTGACTTAAAAAACAATAGTGAGGAAAATACAGTTGAAGTTTTATCAAAGGAGATGCTTTCTTCTTATGAAAATGAAATTCAGGCAAGTATTTTAAATGACGACTTGGACACTATGTATAATATTGTTGGACAAGTAAATAATAACGGTATGCATACATATTCTGACGATAAATATGAAGGATATAATGTAGAGCAGCTTGAAACTTTGAAAAACAGCCTGGTAAACAGTATATCAACCAACAAAGTACCTTATTATTCAAGTCAGTCAGGAATAATTACATATAAAATGGACGGTTTGGAAGATATGTACAAATTTGAAAATGTACTGAGTATAACACCAAGCAGCACTATTAAAAAAGATTATGCCAGTACTGATAAAAGTCAGGTTGAAACTGTTGTAAAAAATGAAAGTATTTATAAAATAATAAAAAACTTCGAATATTATATAGCAGCTACAGTAGATAATGAAAAGGCAAAACTTTTTGAAGAAAACAAATACATAAAAACAAGGGTAATATCCGAAGGTTCCCAACATGAAGTTTGGGGATATATTAAAAAAATAAATTATGGCAGTGAAGAATCTGTATTAATTTTATACTTTGATGATTACTTCTATAAGATATATGACAAACGATATGTTGATTTAGAACTTATTACGGACATAAATGAAGGATTGAAAATAAGCACATTAGCATTGACGGAAGTAAACGGATTGACCGGAGTATATGTGGAAGATGCAAGCAATATAATTAAATTCTTTCCTGTAGAAATATTAGGACAGGATGAAAACAATGCAATTGTTTCAATAGGTGAATATGTAGGAGAAAATGAACGAAAAAAAATATATATTGCTGACAAAGGTTACTCCACAATAAAAATATTTGACAAAATTATATTAGAGCCTGACAAGGTATATGAAGGTCAAATTGCAGATTAGGAGGACAATGTGAATATTAAGGAAAATATTGAATTGATTTTAAAAAGAACAGCTGATGCTGCAAGAAGATCAGGAAGAGAGCCGGAAGATATTACAGTGATTGCAGTATCTAAAACTGTAGATTCCATAAGGGCGAGAGAAGCTGTTGAAAGTGGAATTTCAGACCTTGGAGAGAACAGAGTTCAAGAACTCATGAACAAATATGAACAGCTTTCGGATTTAAATATAAAATGGCATATGATTGGTCATTTACAAAAAAATAAAGTTAAGTACATAATTGACAAGGCAGAACTCATTCATTCAGTAGAAAATTTGGAATTGGCTAATGAAATAAACAAAAGGGCTGCACAAAACAATCTGACTGCCAATATATTAATTGAATTGAATATTGGAGAAGAAGAGAGCAAGTTTGGAATTAATGAAGAAAATGTATATGATTTTGTTAAGTCCATGGAGCAGTTTGACAATATTAAAGTTTTAGGGCTTATGACTGTAGCTCCATATTGTGAAAATCCTGAAGATATCAGATGGGTTTTTAGAAAAATGAAAGAAATATTTGACAAAATTGCATTAATGAATTTAAAAAATACTGACATGAAATACTTATCCATGGGAATGACAAACGACTTTGAAATCGCTATTGAAGAAGGCTCAAATATAGTAAGAATAGGAACCGCTATATTTGGCGCAAGAAAATATAAGGAGGAAGAATAAAATGGGAGTAATGGACAAAGTAAAGGATTTTATCGGAATCACTGATTTAGAAGATGATTATGATGAGGAGGAAGGTTCAGCTGAAGGAAAATATGAAAGCAGCAAACCAGAGAGAATGGAAACCTATATGAAGAAAAACAATGTAATTAAGGTTCATTCTAACACTGATATGAAAGTCTTTATATGTGAACCTCAAAAGTACGAAGATTGTACAAAAGCTGTTGACGAACTTAAAAACAGAAAAGTTGTTGTTTTAAACATTGAAGAAATGGAATTAGAAGATCAAAAACAAGTTTTTGAATTTATTAAAGGTGCTGTATATGCACTTGAATCAAGCATTCAAAAAATATCAAACGGAATATTCGTTATAGCTCCTAATAATGTACAAATTGACGGAAGACTTAGCGACAGATATGAAAGAAATTTCCATTACAATAAATAAGGAGTGCATATG
>JBASLQ010000092.1:0-8649 GCA_049656425.1 Sedimentibacter sp. | reverse complement strand
AACAAGGTTTAAAGTTAACGACGTTCAACTTGCGGTGATATGGAGGAAAGTATGAAAAGTAAATTAAACATAGTTTTTATTAGTGTGTTCACAGCCATGATGTTAATATCAGCCGGTTATGGAAAATGGGAAAAGGAACTGCATATTAGCGGCAATATCAGAGTAGTTCCAGACCCTGCAGTTTTAGCCGAAATGAATTCACAACTGGAAGAACTTGAAAATCAATTGAATAAACATAAAGCATTTGCAGAGCAGCAGAGAATACTTTCAGAACAACAAAAATTGCTTGAAGAGCAAACTCCATTGATTGAAAATGTACCAGAACAAGAAAATATTAATTCCGTTAATGACAGTAATGTAGGATTGGAAGAAGTAACAAATATTGAATCCAAAGATAACGAAGAAGAATCTGACGGTGAATCCGGAACATTAGGCAGAGAACCGGAGGAATCAAGCAGTGAATACGAAGAGCCAAGTAAAAAAACAGAGAGTGAAGTAACAGTAGAATAAAATAATTAAGATAGAAAGTTAAGCTTCTATCAAGTAATTAAAGGGGACAAGCATGAATGCTTCTGTTAAATATTTACCTACAAAAATATCCTTAAAAAAGATTATTTTTGTAATTATATTATTATCAGCAATGTATATAATTGATAATTCTTCAGTAACATCATATTTAGGAAACTTTATCTACTCAAATGTTATAGAGCCGTTGCTTTGGATTGGCATATCAATCATCCTATGGAAAATGCCTCATATTAAAGCTACGGCAAAATTAAGGCATAGGAGGTTCATATATTTTTGGGCATGTAACTTCGGATTAATTTATATTTTCATTACTATATTTGCCGGTTTTCTTGACGGGTTGGGGAAAAGCCCATACAGCCATTCTCTGCAAGGCGTTATTACAAATTTAATATCTGTAGGTACTGCATTAGTTGCAAGAGAATTTATCAGAAGTTATCTGGTGAACAGTTTTACAAAAAAAGAAAGCTATTTTGCTTTTATTGCAATAGCATTTTTAATTACCATAACCAATTTCTCTGTCAATAAATATATGGAGCTGGACAGTCTGGAAAGTGCAGTAAAGTTTATAGCTGAGTATTTTGCTCCTGAATTCTCGCATAATATTTTTGCTTCGTACCTGGTTTACCTGGGAGGACCTCTTACATCAATAATCTATTTAGGCATTATTCAAACCTTCCATTGGTTTTCACCAATACTTCCAAGTTTAGAATGGATAATTACAGCGTTAACAGGTATTTTGAGCCCCGCTTTCTTTTTAATGTTTTTCAAATTAATTTATTCAAATCATGCTAAGGAAGTAAATATAAGAGAGCAGGATGACGAAGATCTGGTGAACTGGATTATTACAAGTGTATTTTCCATAGCAATAATATGGTTTGCAGCAGGGGTGTTCTCGGTATATCCGTCGGTTATAGCTACAGGCAGCATGGAACCTGAAATAAAGCCAGGCGATGTTATCTTGGTAGAGAAAATAACTGATATGGAAGGAATAGAAAATCTGAACATAAATGATGTAATCCAGTTTCAAAGAGATGGAATTCTTATTTCTCACAGAATAATAGAAATTAAAAAAAGTGAAGAAAATGGCCTGTTGTTTAAAACCAAGGGTGATAACAACTCGGGACCTGATGTGGATTTGGTCAAGCCTCAAGATATTAAAGGGACAATAAAATACACGGTACCTAAAATAGGCTGGCTGACTCTTCTTATAAAAAGCAATAAGGAAATAACTCTTGATGATATAGTTTTCTAAACTATTACTACTAAAGTTCTACCTTATAGTAATTTAGTAGCAGGCTTGTTAACACTAAAGTATGCATTAAAAGTATACCTAAGCATGTAGCAAGAAAAAGGAAACGTATATATAATTCTATTCAAGAACCATAAAGGTTAATATTAAATTGAAGGAGAGAATAGAATGAAAAAAACTAAGTTAATTGCATTAACCATGGTAGTTGCAATTATGATGATGGGTGCAGGATATGCAATTTGGTCTGATCAATTGTTCCTGACAACTACAGTAAGAACCGGTGACTTTGATATGGCTATTACTGAATTAACAACCAGAACAGGAGATAATGAGCTGCAAAACGAAAAACACAATCCTAGATGGCATTCATATGACTGGACACATGCTGGTGAAACAGAAATTTTAAATTCTAATCAAGCTATAGTAGAATTCATAGATATGTATCCTGGTGGAATAGTGCAAGTTGATATGAAGATGGTGAATAATGGAACTATTCCAGCTAAACTAAAAAGTATTGATGTAGAAGTTCTTGGTGGTAACGAAGATTTGTTTAATTTACTGAGAGCTGAGACTTCATGGAAAGCTGATAAAGATGGTGATGAAAAACAAGATACAGTAAACGGTTGGGGTCATGTAGAATGGGGTAAGGAACCTTGGTATAAAGTTCCTTCTGCTCTTAATGCATTAGTTGCGAATTTAAATACTAATAATGTAGTAATTGAACCAGGTGGATATTTATCACTAGGCGATGGTACTGAGGAAGGTTGTATTAAATTTAAATTGGATTCAAGTGCGGGTAATGAATTTGAAAAGCAATCAGTTAAATTCAAATTAACATTTAATTGGGAACAATGGTCACCAGATCCTAATGTAAATTCATACGATGTATATGGCGGAGATGGAGCTATTGCAGGCATTGAAAACAATGTACCACAACCATAAATAAATAAAGAAATAAACCAAGTGTAGGAATTTTAAATTCTTACACTTGGTTTTACACTTTAAACATATATTTAATATTTAGGACCTAGGGGGCTGTAAATGAAATTTAAGATAAAAAAGAACATAAGAATAGGATTAATCATTATTTCGGTGACTCTGATATCAGTTTTAGCATATTTGACTTATAACAGAGTAAGCAATCCCGGTTTTGAAGAACAAAATATTCCTGTTTACAGCTATACCAATAATGCATCATTAGATTATACTGTCTTCCTGAAGCCAAACAACCTATATAATGATAATAAATTAGAAGAAGGAAAAATATATATAACTGAATTTGTAGATTATATAGATACAAACTTAAAATATGAATTCACCGGTGAAAGGGCAGCTGATATAAAAGGTGAATATAATGTTACTGCTAAAGTACAAGGTTTTACAGGAGAAGGAGAGAAGATTATAAATATTTGGGAGAAGGATTTCCCCGTTTTACAATATAAGTTGATTAACACCAATGATGGCAAAGTATCAATAAATGAAAGAGTAAAATTGAATCTGTATGAATACAATATATTTGTTAAAGAAATTAAAGAAGCATCGAAGATCAACTGTCAGGCTACATTAACTTTATATTTGAATGTTGATTTAGCCGGCTCCAAAGATGAATTGCCTATTAAAGAATCAATATCCCCCAGTTTAATAATTCCACTTGATACAGCAATGTTTGGAATTACTGAAAATAATATTAAAGATCAGTCTGGAGCAATTGAAAAGACTGTTCAGGTGCCGCTCTCGGTGAATAAAATTCAAGTTCTAGTTTTTGGAATCATTTTAGCTGTTCTTATTGCAGCATTAATAATATTATTATTTTTCACTCAAATATCACTTGATAAAAATCCGCTGGAAAAAGTACTTAATAAAATATTTAAGAAACATGGTAACAGGTTAGTCGCTATAAGTTCAGACATAGAGATTAAAAATTCGATAATAGTTAAATCTATTGATGATTTAGTAAAGATTGCTGATGAAATAGGAAAACCTATTTTATACAAATACAGCGATAATTATAGAGAGATTAATAAATTCTATGTGTCCAACGAAGATGAAATATATGTATTGGATTTAGGGTATTTAATTGTTTCTGAACAATTTGAGGAAGTCAATGATACTGCATCTGAAAGTTCTTCCGTACAGGTAAATGCAGAATCTCAATCAGAAGTATAATATTATTTCAAGGAGGTGAATAAATTGAAGCTTATAAACAAATTATTTAAGCTGATATTAAGAACATTTGTGATAGTTTTAATAGGAGGAGCAGTTACCGCCAGCCTTATGGAATTCACCTTTTCTGCCACAACAGAAAATAATCCGAATGTTTTAGTTACAATAAACGGAGATGGCAGTATTACTCAAGTTGGAAACCTCTTTGATGGACAGTTATATCCAAGCACAGTTTCAGATGCTGAAAATGGTATTGGCGGAATCAGCGGTGTCATTAGAATTCAAAATCAATTTAGGAAAATAGACGTGGATAATTTAGCAATAGGAATTAAGGACATGGATATAGGAAATGAATATCCAAGAGACACAGTTTTTAACTCATTCTTAAATAAGGTAAGATTAAAAATAGAAAAAGGTACGCTGTTTTCTTTTGATAAAACTTTAATCGAATATACCAGTCTTAAAAATATATTGTATGAAGCTGATAAAAATGAATATAGGGGATACACTCTAGATAAAAATGATAAATTCAGTTTAAGTAAAGGAGATACAATAGATTTAAAATATTCGCTCCATATGGAGCTTGAAGCTGGCAATGAGCTGCAAAAAATAACAGCATATATGCCAATATATATAAATCTTAAAGAATCACATATTGATGATGATGAAGATGATGGTGACGACGATAGTGAAATCGTAACAATAGAAGATTCGGAAATACCTGTGGCTGAACTGAATAAAGAGGATCATTTCCAGTACATACAAGGCTACCCGGATAACAAAGTGAGACCAGAAGGATTAATAACGAGAGAAGAAGTTTCAGCAGTATTCTATAGACTTCTTGAAGCAGGTTATAGAAGCAGCATATTAACAGAGGAAGAAGACTTTAATGATGTGGATGATGGCAGATGGTCAATAAAGCATATTGCTACTTTATCTAATGGTAATATAGTAGATGGTTATCCAGATGGAAGTTTTAAACCTGGAAATTCTATTACAAGAGCAGAATTAGCTGTAATAGCATCAAAATTTGATAAATTGAGCGCTTTAGCAGGCAACAGCTTCTCTGATATAGAAGATCATTGGGCAATTGAATACATCAATTCAGCAGCAGAAAAGGGTTGGGTGAAAGGATATCCTGATGGAACCTTTAAACCAGATCAATATATAACCAGAGCAGAATTTGTGACTCTTGTTAATAATGTATTAGGAAGAGGAATACACAAGGAAAATATATTAAAGGAAGTAAGGGTATTTCCAGACTTGTTAGATGCGATGTGGTATTACGAAGCAATGCAAGAAGCTATTAACAGCCATCTTTATATTAGGAATGAAGATATGACAGAACTATGGATTGAGATAATCTACCCAAAATTAGATTTATAAAAAATTATTAAAGGAACCGCTGGGGACTGTCCCCAGCGGTTTTGTTTTGTCTTGTTTTAAATTATGTTTTAAATTATAATAAAAAATATGTTTGGCATTGCATCCAATATAAGTTATAATGTTAAAATATCAGGAGGGTTAAGATGTTAAAGGATATTTTTAAATTTATGATTCAAATTGCAATAATATATTTTATTTATTTTACAGGAAACTTCATAAGCAGTCTTATTTCGGGTTTTATTGTGATTCCGGGAAATATTATAGGTATGGTTATTTTATTATTATTGTTAACCACAAATGTAATGAAGCTTTCTATGATTGAAACTGCAGGAAACTTCATGCTTAAATACATGGGATTCTTTTTTGTTCCTCTTACTGTAGGTCTTATGGA
Organism: Sedimentibacter sp.; assembly: GCA_049656425.1. Taxonomy (GTDB): domain Bacteria; phylum Bacillota; class Clostridia; order Tissierellales; family Sedimentibacteraceae; genus Sedimentibacter. The sequence goes on along the minus strand of JBASLQ010000092.1, from coordinate 2,932 downwards.
TTCATACAAACTCATACAGCACAGCATAATTCAAATTCTTATTATTTTAATTATTTCATGCATATGTGTTATGTTTGTTTCAAGCAAAGTAACAGATATATTAATTTCATATAATGAAGGGAAAAAAACAAATGATTAAGGAAATATTTACTTCTTTGTTTTTTATTGCACTTACATTATTTTTTTATGTATTTAGCAATAAAATGAACAAAAAATTTAAATCAGCTGCATTAAATCCAATATTGCTTGCTGCAATATTAATAATTTTACTTTTAATTATTTTTAAAGTTTCATATTCAACATATAATAAGGGCGGGGAAGTTATAGTAAGCGTATTGGGTCCTATTGTTGTCGTACTTGCAATTCCTCTGTATAAAAACAGAAATGAAATAATGAAGAATTTTCTGCCTATTATTGGAGGAGCAACAGCAAGTATAATAACATCTGTTGTGACTGTCATATTATTGTGTAAACTGTTTAAAATAGATGAAACCATTATGCTTTCTTTGTTATCTAAATCAATTACAACTCCTATGGCAGTTGAATCAACAAAACTGTTAGGAGGCAATGAAGCAGTAACTGTTGCAGCGGTTGTTATTACAGGATTGATTGGTTCAGCAATTGCACCTGTTGTTATGAAGGTTGGAAAAATTAAAAACAATATTGCTAAGGGAATTGGAATTGGCTCAGCATCTCATGCAATTGGTACTTCTAAAGCAATTGAAATGAATGAGGAAGTTGCGGCTGCAAGTGGACTTGCAATTGGTGTAACAGGTCTGTTAACTATTATTGGAATAATTATTTTTGCATGAAATTAAGGAGGAAATATGATTAATGGGAAAAATTTATATTTATCAAGAATTGAAAAAAAAGATATGAAGCACATTTATAAATGGTTTTCAGACATTGAATTTTTAAAATTTTATGATTATTATCCTCCTATTCCTCAAACAAAAGAGGAAGTGGACAAAACTTTCAATGACTATGAAAAAAACGAGAAGTCTGATGTATTTGCAATAAGGCTTGCAGATGATGACCAAATCATTGGAATTGCAGGATATGATGACATAATTAAACAAATTAAAGTTGCAACTCTTTTTATTGGAATTGGAAGTAAAAATTCAAGGGGCAAAGGATATGGCAAAGAAGCTATGAACATTTTGCTGAATTATGGCTTCAATGATATGGATTTTCACAGAATACAGCTCAATGTACTGGAATTTAATGAAAGTGCCATTGCATTGTACAAAAAATCCGGTTTCACAAAAGAAGGCACATACAGGGAATTTGTTTTGAGAGATGAGAAAAGGTATGATTTATTTTTGTATGGAATGCTTAAAAATGAATGGTTAAAAAAATGAGATAATGCGAAACGAACACTGTGTCGGTTAGCATTATCTCATAATTGTATATTTATTAAGCTATGTGGCTGTCGAGCATTTTTGTAAATGAAGCCATAGGTTTTACACCTATTTCCTTGGACTCAACTTTGCCTTCTTTGAACAATATTACTGTTGGAATGCTTTGTATTCCATAACGTATTGAAAGTTCTTGATTTGCATCAACATCAACTTTTGCAACAGCTACTTTTCCCTCGTATTGATCAGCTAACTTTTCAATTACAGGAGCAACCATTCTACATGGTGCGCACCAAGTAGCCCAAAAGTCTACAAGTACAAATTTTTCTTTTGCCAATAAATCATCAAATTCTTTTGCGTTTTTTACATATGTTATTTTTTCTGACATTTTAATTCTCCTTAATTTTATCTATTTGTAATGCTGCATGTTGTGCAGCAATTAAACCTTCGCTAACTGCTTTTGATAGCTGCAGAGGCTTGCCGGTAATATCACCGGCAGCGTAAACACCTTCAATATTTGTTTCCATGTATCTGTCAATTGCAATGAAATTGTCTTCTGTTTTCAATCCATCTATTAAAGATGTGGGAGCAACTGCATCTCTCAGCATAAATACTGCATCTGTTTTGATTGTTTCATCTCCTGCTACAATTGATTCCACTTTATCGTCTCCTATAACTTCACTGATAGTTCCGTTAATATATTTTATACCATTGTTTAAACTTTCCGGACGAGGTTTTTTTGAAACAAAAGTTACATTAACACCAATGCTTTGCAGAAAATTAGCTTCTTCCAAAGCTTCATGTGACTGGTCCCACACAACAGCATTTTTACCCCTGTACAGCATTCCATCACATGTTGCACAATAACTTACTCCCATACCCAGAAGCTTTGCTTCTCCTGGCAATTCTTTTACTTTGGATATTCCCATGGCAAGAATTATTTTTTTTGCTTCTGCAATTTCACCATTTATATTAACCATGAAACTTTCTCCAAGAGGAAGAATATTTACTACTTTGCCTTTTTCTATTTTTATATCCATAGCTTTTGCATGTTCTTTAAATTTATCCATTAATTCTTTGCCGCTCATGTTATAAAAACCTAAATGATTATCAACTCTTTCAGCCCTTGACAAATAGTTTTCCTTGCTTGAAAAAATACGTACTGTCTTTCCTCTAGCAATTGCATTTACAGCTGCCGATAAACCTGCCGGTCCGGCTCCTATTATAATCATATCAATCATTTTCCATAACCTCACTTGTTATTCATTTGGATTCTTAACAGAAAGTTCACTTGCTTCAACATAACTGTCACAGTTAGGACAGTAATATCTATGTTCAACTTTTCCGTTGCAATCTTTGTGTACTAATGTTTTGTAACATTTATTTAAATGTTTTTCTCCCCACAATATCAAACTGTTGAATACATCAACCAAATCATATCCCATTTCTGTAAGTGTATATTTGTATCTTGGAGGATGAGTTTGGTAAAGATCTCTGACAATCAATTCATCAGTTTCTAAAGATTTAAGACGTTCTGACAATAAATTCGTAGGAATACCCTCGAGTCCATCTTG
>JBASLQ010000091.1:0-1798 GCA_049656425.1 Sedimentibacter sp. | reverse complement strand
AAAAGAATTTATGACATTCCTAAATTTGTTTACTATGCTATTGGATATGCAATAAAGAATATTTTGGTTAAGACAAAGGTTGAGATTCAAAGCTTTATTCTTAAAAACCTTAAATCACAACAGTTTGATATCTTTAAATATTTTAAATTAGCGGTTTCTTGATTGTTTCATTTCTAATTTTGGGGAAACTCAAATAATTATTAATTGACACACATAAGTTTTTTTGTTAATCTAATATAAACATAAAGGTCTTATATAAAACCTGATAAAAGAGGAGTAATAAAAATGATATTAATAGTTGATTTTGGTGCACAATACAGTCAACTCATTGCCAGAAGGGTTAGAGAAGCCAGCGTATATTGCGAAATAGTACCATATACATATACAATAGATAAAATTAAAGAAAAAAATCCAAAAGGAATAATACTTTCCGGAGGACCGGCGAGTGTTTATGTTGAAAATGCTCCAAGTGTAACTAAAGAAATTTTTGACTTGGGAGTGCCAATTCTTGGCATATGCTATGGAGGACAATTTATAGCACAGGAATTTGGAGGAAAGGTTAAGCGGGCTGATTCGAGGGAATATGGAAGAATGAAACTTGAAATATTGTCAGATGATAAGTTATTTAGCGGCATCGGCCAAAATTCATTGTGCTGGATGAGCCATACAGATTCTATTGAAAAGGCTCCGGAGAATTTTAAAATTACTGCCAAGACAGAAACTTGTCCAGTTTGTGCCATGAAAAATGAAGAGAAGAAAATTTATGCTGTTCAGTTCCATCCTGAAGTTGAACATACAGAAAAAGGAAGAGAAGTAATAAACAATTTCCTTTACAATGTATGTGGTTTAGGCAAAGACTGGAATATGGGTAATTTTTGTGAAGAAACAATAGCAAAAATAAAAGCTCAGGTAGGTGACAAAAAGGCATTGTGTGCTATGTCAGGAGGAGTTGACTCTTCAGTTGCAGCTGTTATGATTCATAAAGCCATTGGACCTAATTTAATATGTGTATTTGTAGATCATGGTCTTCTTAGAAAAGATGAAGGCGATCAAGTTGAACAAGTTTTCAAAGACAAATTCAACATGAATCTAATCAGAGTAAATGCAGGCGAAAGATTTTTAGGCAAGTTAGCAGGTGTATCAGATCCGGAAACAAAGCGTAAAATCATCGGTAATGAATTTATTCGTGTATTTGAAGAAGAAAAAGAAAAATTAAAAGAAGAATTCGGACATATAGATTACTTGGTTCAAGGCACTATTTATCCTGACGTTATTGAAAGCGGAACTGCAACAGCTTCAGTAATTAAGAGCCACCATAATGTTGGAGGGCTTCCTGAAGATGTTGACTTTGAACTTCTTGAGCCACTTCGACAATTGTTTAAGGATGAAGTAAGACAAGTTGGAAGAGAACTTGGTATACCAGAAGAAATAGTTGAAAGACAGCCATTTCCGGGACCAGGTCTTGCAATTCGTGTTTTAGGCGAAATAACAGAAGATAAATTAAAAATTGTCAGAGAAGCAGACTTTATTTTCAGAGATGAAATTAAAAAAGCAGGTCTCCAAAACAAAATATGGCAATACTTTGCATGCCTTCCAAACATTAGAAGCGTAGGCGTTATGGGTGATGAAAGAACATACTCACAAACAGTTGCATTAAGAGCAGTAACTTCCTCAGATGGAATGACATCAGACTGGGCAAGAATTCCATATGATGTATTGGAAAAAGTAAGCAACAGAATAGTTAATGAAGTAGACAATGTAAATCGTATAGTGTACGACGTAACAAGCAAGCCACCTT
>JBASLQ010000090.1:0-1506 GCA_049656425.1 Sedimentibacter sp. | reverse complement strand
TTGCTTCTTTAATGGCAACTATGGTGACGACAATAAGTGGTGCAACAATGAAGGATGTAATTAATTTCATTATAATTGATAATGTAGGTGCGTTACTAATATTAGTTGTTGTTTATCCAATATTACTTAAATTTTTTGCAAAACTTAACCCCTTGGGATTTATGAAAAAGATTACTGCACCAATGATAGTAGCTATAACTACAACCTCCTCAGCTGCTACTCTTCCTGTATCTTTACGTACTGCTGATGAAAAATTGGGAATTCCTGAAAACATATATGGCTTCACACTACCACTTGGAAATACATGTGGTATGAATGGATTTGCTCTTTTCGTAGGCTTATGTTGTATCTTTGCGTCTAATTTATATGGGTTTGATATTACATTCGGTAGAATATTACAATTTGTTTTTCTTGGTATAATTTTATCAATTGGTGCCGCCGGAGTAAAAGGTGCAGGTATTGTTATGTCAACTGTTTTAATGGAAGCATTAGGAATGCCATTATCACTTATTCCAATTTTAGCAGCTATATGGCCTACTATCGATCCAGCTCATACATTGTTAAACAACACAGGCGATTTAGTTGGAACTGCAATTATAGCAAGACAATTAGATAAGATGGATATGGAAGTGTATAATAGCGAGTTGATAAAAAGCACTAAATAATCAGTATTACTGAATATATAACATAAATTTAATCATAATTGGGAGGCATAAAATGAACGACAAAACTAATCAAGGACAGTTGTTTGATGAACAGCTGTCAAAAGAAATAAAAGAATTATTCTACCATGTGGATGAAGACCCCGTTTTAAATAAAAGAAGGATTTTTTTCGACAATGCAGGCGGTTCCCTGAGACTTAAAAAAGCAAATGATGTATTTAAAAAAATGGATGAATTGCCGGATTGCCCTGAACACGCCAACTATACTGCTAAATGGCTCCTGGGAGTACAGGAAAAGGCATATGAGGATATTAGAACAATATTTAACGCAAAATCAGGGAGTATTGTAACTTCATTGACGGCTTCGATGGTAATTTTCGAAATGAACGGGGCTATAATCGAAAACGTGCCGGGCACCAATGTTGTGACTACTGCTCTTGAACATCCGTCTGCATATGATTCTGTAGTGAGCTATGCCGAAAAGATGGGAAAAGAAGTACGTGTTGCAAAAACTAATCCTATAACAGGAGGTGTTGATGTAAGCGAAATTACGAAGATGGTTGATAAAGATACTTGCTTGTTAAGCTTCATATATGCTTCAAATATTTCCGGCGCAGTTCTAGATGTGGAATCCATCATAAGAGAATGCAGAAAAATAAAGCCCGACCTTTATATTGTTGTAGATTCGGTACAACATACGCCTCACGGAGTTTTAGACCTGGAAAAGACTCCTGTTGATGGTATTAATTTTGCACCGTATAAATTTTTCGGCACAAGAGGCTTCGGTATCGGATTTATGTCTGAAAGAGCAGCAAGATTGCCTCACAATAAACTGATTGCAAAG
>JBASLQ010000089.1:0-16512 GCA_049656425.1 Sedimentibacter sp. | reverse complement strand
AGAATTAATATTTTAATTAAATAAAACTGAACGGTCCGTCCCCAGAGTTATTCAGAGTTATTTGAAAATATTTTTGAAAATGGGCTAAACTTAATTTGAAAGGGTTCGATATATATTTTGTAAGAGTAAAAAAGTTTTTTAAAACCGGCCGGTTTAAAAAACACAAAGAAACATACAAAAAAATTAGGGAAGGATCCCGAGAAAATTACATGGAGGTAATTAAATGAGAATTCAACACAATTTAAACGCAATGAACTCTTTAAGACAATTAGGAGCAAACAACACAGCAACTGGTAAAAACTTGGAAAAATTATCATCAGGCTACAGAATCAACAGAGCAGGTGATGATGCTGCAGGATTAGCAATATCAGAAAAAATGAGAGGCCAAATAAACGGTCTTGAACAAGCAGAACAAAATGCTAATGACGGTATTTCTTTAATTCAAACAGCTGAAGGCGGATTAAACGAAACTCACTCAATTCTTCAAAGAATGAGAGAAATAGCTGTTCAATCTTCAAACGGAACTTACCAAGATTCAGTTGATAGAGAAAACTTGAACAAAGAAGTTACAGCATTAAAATCAGAAATAGATAGAATTTCTTCATCAACACATTTCAATAAAATCAACCTATTAGATGGAAACCTAGGTGGATATGAAACAGCTGCAATTACTGCAGGCGCTTCTAATATTACTAATGTTAGCATTAAAGGTGGAAATTTAGCTTTAACTGATGATATAGTACTAGATACTGATACTGCAGCAACACTTGATATTACTTCTATAGGCGGTACTGCATTAGCTGCCTTGAATACAGCAGGTATTACTTTTACTGTTGACGGAGATGCATCAAAAAGTGGAATTGTTACAATCAAAGCGAATGTTGCAGACGCAGCAACTGTAGCAGATAAAGAAATATACGAAGGATTAGAAATTACAATAGCAGTTGGTGAAGGCGGTTCTGCAATAGAACCTGCAGGCGTAACAGCAGGTATAACATCTGCAAGTAAAGGTATATCTTTCCAAATAGGTGCTAATGGTTCAGATGATCAACAAGTATCATTAGTCGTAGGAGATATGAGTTCACAAGGATTGGCTGTTTCTAATATTAGTGTTGCAACTCAAGATGGCGCTAATTTAGCAATAGCATCATTAGATGACGCTATTAACCAGGTATCTGGCACAAGAGCTGACCTAGGTGCTTTACAGAACAGATTGGAACACACTGTTAACAACTTAGGTGTTACTAATGAAAACTTAACAGCTGCTGAATCTCGTATAAGAGACGTTGATATGGCTAAAGAAATGATGGAATATACAAAGAATAATATTCTTTCCCAAGCTGCTCAAGCAATGCTTGCTCAAGCTAACCAACAGCCACAAGGCGTATTACAGTTATTACAGTAATATAAAGCTAAACAATAATAAAAATAATGGGGTGCAGTTTATACTGCGCCTTTGTTTTTTGTTAAATAAAATGAAGAAATGCAATAAGTTTATTAAAATTTAAAAATTTAATAAACTTATTGCATTTTGAGCCGATATCATTAGAAGGAAGATTATATAAAAGTGTATTAGTTAGGAGGTGAATATAAATTTTTGACAACGATGATATTTCAAAGTTTATACCATTTGTACATTATTTCATTATTACTGCTCTAATATGCACTATTACTATATTACTTGTTTCACTTAGCATGGTTACTTCGGGGGACGAAGTTACATCTGGGGAAAAGCTTTTAATTTTATTTAACTTTGTATTTATAGCATTGGAAATTGGATTTTGTTTTATCATAAAAAACGGATATAAATTTATAAAACATTATTCTATTAAATTAAACAAGGTAGATAATGCAGATGGAATGGATATAGTATTTAATGTAAGAAATAAATTCAAATTCATAAAAGATGCAGAACAGTTCATAAATGATAATATGGAAAATAATTTTGCACTTGTTCATTATGATATTAATAAATTCACTATTATCAACAACAGTGTTGGTTACAAGGTTGGCGATAATATACTTCTTAAGATATGCAAAATATTCAATAAAAGTTTAAAAAATGAAATATTTGGCAAAGCTGAAGGAGATAATTTTTTTGTACTGTTTGAATATAAAATACAAAGTGAATTAATTGAAGGAGTATGTTCTATTTCGGAAAAAATAGAAAATTTAGTAATATGGAGCAAAATTAATATAAAACCTGCTGTCAATATGGGTATATATTTTATTGATAACAAAGATTTAGATATTAGAGTTGCCATAGACAGAGCTGATTTTGCAAAAAGCCATTTGAAAAATGGGTATAAAAGTGATTATGCAGTTTACAATGAAAGCATAGGCAACATTCTCATGGAAGTGAAAAAAATAGAAGATGATATGCACAGGGCTTTAAATAACAATGAATTTAAAGTTTATATGCAGCCTAAAGTTAATTTGAATGATGGAATAATATCAGGAGCAGAAGCACTGGTAAGGTGGGAACATCCGGAACTTGGCTTATTAAGTCCCGTTAAATTTATATCTATTTTTGAAAAAAATGGTTTTATAGTTAAACTTGATAAATTTGTATTTGAACAAGTATGTAAAAACTTAAGAAGATGGATTGACTGTGGATATGATGTGGTTCCTGTATCTGTTAATGTTTCAAGAATTCATTTTTTAAGCAGTAATTTTGTTTCGGAATATAGTAATATTAAGGAAAAATATAAAATTCCTGATAATCTCGTTGAAATTGAAATAACTGAATCTGTTGTTTTTGGAAATGAAAATGAAAGTGCAGTTTTTACAGTAATGAGAAAATTTAAAGATGATGGTTTTGAAATATCAATGGATGATTTTGGGTCCGGATATTCAAGTCTTGGGCTATTAAAAGAAATGCCAATAGATACATTGAAATTGGATAAAATATTTTTAAATCACATAGAAGACTACAACTCACAAATTATCGTCAACAATATTGTAAATATTGCTAAAAATCTAAACATAAATGTTGTTTCAGAAGGCGTTGAAACATTTATGCAAGTTGATTTTTTAAGGGATATAGGATGTGATATGGCTCAAGGTTTTATATTTTCTAAACCAAAGCCTATGGCTGAATATGAAAAACTGATAAATAATGGAAGAAAAAATTATTATAATATAGCATAAATTAAAAGGAGAAAGAGGTATTATTATGGCATATAGCTGGGACAAGTCTTTAGAAACAGGAAATTCAACAATTGATACACAACATAAATCATTAGTAAAAGCAATTAATGATCTTTTGGAAGCATGCAGTCTAGGGAAAGGCCGCAACGAAGTTTTAAAAACTTTGGATTTTCTTCAGAATTATGTTATAAAACATTTTGCTGATGAAGAGAAACTTCAGATTAAATCAATGTATCCTGATTATAAAGCTCATAAGCAGAAGCATGAGGATTTTAAGAAAGTTGTAAATGAAATAGTTGAAGAATTTAATAACAGCGGAGCGACTATACAACTTGTAGCAAAGGTTAATACTTCAATTGGAGGTTGGCTAATTAATCACATAAAATCAGAAGATAAAAAAGTAGCAGCACACATTATGAGTAAATAATTAAATAATAGAATGATTGTAAATAAAATATAATATAATTGAGGGCTAAGATGAATAGCATTAAAAAGAAAATATTTTTAAACATTACATTAATAATATTAGTAGTTGTAATTTTAATTGGTGGTGTATCTTCATATCTTTGCTACAAGGTAACTTTTGATACTTTGGAACAAACAATGGGCGAAGTAGCTAACGCGTCGTCGGATGTTGTATCTAAACAATTAGAAATATATAAAACAATAGCTGCCGAAGTTGGATTAAATTCTCAACTTACACAGCCTGACATTACTGCAGAGGAGAAACGTTCTATTTTTAATGAAAGAATTGAAATGCACGAGTTAAAAGATATTAATACCTCTGACAAAGAGGGATATGTAATTACTGCAGCCGGAAATACGGAAATAGTAAAACATATGGATTATTTTAGTGCTTCTATTAATGGTGAAGTTTTTGTTAGCGATGCATTATTTGACACAGCTACATTTGAAATGTATTATGTTATATCAGCACCATTGTGGAAAGATGGCATTTATGGTTCATCTATAGAGGGTATTGTAATATTAAAAATTGACGGCAAAACATTGTCAAATATTGCTACTGAAGTTGTTATTGGTGAGGGCGGTTTTGGCTCTATAATTGACAAAGAAGGATACACAATTGGTCATCCCGAATTTGAAAGAGTTTCAAGTCGTGAAAATGTAATTCTGAATTATGAAGCAGATGGAAGCAATGGGGAACTTGCTTTGTTAGAACAAAAAATGTTAAACGGGGAATCAACATATGGTGTTTATGAAAATGAAGGCGTCAAAAACCTTATTGCGTATGCTCCAATTGAAGGTACAAATGGTTGGGGAATGCTGGTTGATGCACCTCAGAGCGAATACATGGAAAGCACAAAATTCAGTGTAATGGCAACTGTGGTATTAGGTATTTTGTCCATATTGGCAGCAGCATTTTTAGGATTCAGAATGTCAAACAAAATTGCAAACCCTATAATAGCATGTGCTGAAAGATTAAAACTTCTGTCTGAAGGAGATTTGCATACAGAAGTTCCAAGGACAAAAAGCAAGGATGAAACAGGTGTACTTCTTAGTTCTTTGGAAAAAACTATAAATGAATTAAATGCTATAATTCAAGATATTTCATATCACCTTGGAACAATTGTAAGTGGTGATTTAACAAAATATGTAAATAAAGACTACGTAGGTGATTTTGAACCAATAAAAACCTCTGTGGTACAAATTCTTAAATCACTTAATTATATATTCAGAAATATAAATGAAAGTGCTGAACAAGTAGCAAGCGGTTCAGAGGAAGTCGCAGGAGGAGCTCAGGTGCTTACTCAGGGAGCAACTGAACAAGCCAGTTCAATTGAAGAGCTTGCAGCAACTATTAATGAAATTTCCGAACAAATAATTTCAAATGCTGAAAGTGCACAAAATGCGAAAAAAATATCTGATGATACGGCTGTGGAAGTTCAAAAAGGAACTGAGCACATGAATTTAATGATTAATTCAATGGACGAAATTAATGTTTCATCTGTCCAAATAGGAAAAATCATTAAAACTATCGAAGATATTGCATTTCAAACTAACATACTTGCATTGAATGCAGCAGTTGAAGCTGCCAGAGCCGGTTCAGCCGGTAAAGGATTTGCTGTTGTTGCTGATGAAGTAAGAAACCTCGCTTCTAAAAGTGCTGAAGCAGCTAAAAACACAACGCAGTTAATTGAAAATTCATTAAAAGCAATTTCTAAAGGTGCTAAAATAGCAGATGAAACAGTAGAATCATTTAAACATATTGTGGAAAAAACAAATAAAACGGTATCCATAGTAGAGAAAATTGCTGAAGCATCACAACAGCAGGCATTGGGAGCATCACAGATAAATTCAGGCATTGAACAAATTTCATCTGTTGTTCAGACAAATTCAGCAACTGCAGAAGAAAGTGCAGCAGCAAGTGAAGAACTCAGCAGTCAGGCTATAGTTCTTAAAAATCTTATTGAAGGCATTAAAGTGAAAAGTTCTTCTCATAATAATGAAAATTCAGATGTTGATGAAGCAGAAGAAAATACAGTAAGCGAAGAAAATTAAGAATAATTCAACAGGATGAGGCACACTCATCCTGTTTTGTTGTCTGTATAATTTATATTTTTATTAAAATAACAATTTGCAATAAAATTTCCTATGTTATATAATGTTAAAAACATTATTTAATAATAATTGGAAATCTAAATATCTTATAATTATTAATATAGATTTAAGAATAAAACATTAATATAGCTATAGGTACAATAAATAATGTAATTTTAGAGTACTGGAATTTTAAATTCAGGAGGAATAGACTTGAGAATATTAATCGTAGAAGATGAAGTTAAAATAACACAAGCACTTAGTTTCTTGTTTTCTAAACAAAAAATTGATGTTGATATTGCAAATGACGGGGAAGAAGGTCTTATTCTCGCAAGCAAAGATATATACGATGTAATTGTTCTTGATATAATGCTTCCTGGAGTAGATGGCATTCAAATATTAAAATCAATCAGAAAATCCGGATTCAAAACTCCTGTAATCATGCTTACAGCTAAGGATACTGTTGACGACCGAGTTTTTGGACTTGAAAACGGTGCGGATGATTATTTGGTAAAGCCTTTTGCTACTAAGGAACTTATTGCAAGAGTTAGGGCATTGGCCAGAAGAAAGAGTACAGAGTATGTTGGAGAAATATATGAATTTGAAGGTGTTAAATATGATGTTAAGAACTATCTTTTGTTTATAGACGATAAAGAATATAAAATACCGTTGAAAGAAGCCATGTTGATGGAAATGTTCATTAAGAAACCAAGGCAGGTATTTACAAGAGAACAGATTATTGATAGAATATGGGGACTTGAGGCTGATGTTCTTGAAAGCAATATAGAAATATATGTTCATCATTTGAGGAAAAGACTTGAAGATACTAACGCTAAAATAGAAACTGTACGTGGCGTAGGATACATGCTCAAGGAGAAATAATGTTCAAAAAACTACATTTTAAACTAACTGCATACATGGGTATAATTCTTATTGTTTTCATGATTTTTATAGCAACCGGAATTTATAGTTTTACCAGAATAGTTTTTGAAGATGGAAACAGAGAACTTATGGAATCGGAAGCGGTAAGAATTTATACATATAAAAATGTATCGTATTCAGAATTTACTTTTAATGGAAGTACTTTATTTCAAAGATTAGGTCCAAGTGTTGCTCTAATGGGTAATCAGAAGCTTGATGCATGCTATGTAATTTATGATGATAATGTTGAGAGAACTTTTGCTAAAGAAAATGAAGTTACAATCGCTGATAAAATAGAGTCACTTGCAGTAAAAGCATTTGAAGAACAAAAGGATTCATTTGTAACTAAAAAAGTAGGTCGATTTAACTACAGAATTTATACAAAATACTTTAATGATTTCAACGGCCAGTCAGTTGTGCAGGTATATCAAAATACAGTAAGTGAAGAAATCATTTGGTCATTCTTAAGAACAGTTCTTTTGGTTATAGGAATTAGTGGAACAGCTATATTGCTGGTCATAAGTTTTATGTTTACAGGACAGGCAATAAAACCTATAAAAGAAACATGGGTCAGACAAAAAGCATTTGTAGCAGACGCATCACATGAACTTAGAACACCGCTTACTGTAATACAAACAAATCTGGATGTTGTTTTAAGCAATGAAGAAGGCACTGTTGAAGAAAATGAAATGTGGCTTGGAAATGCATATTCTGAAACACGAGTTATGGCGAAACTTATTGATGCGCTTTTAATATTGGCTAAGGCTGATGCTAATGAAGAAAAACTTGATATTTCAGAATTTTCATTTTCAGAAATTGTGGAAAATGTAAGTCAAAACATGGAAATAATAGCTAAAAAGAAAAATTTAGATTTTCAGTTGAATTTAGAGGAAGATGTTATTGTAAAAGCTGATTATGATAAAATAAGAAGGCTTGTAGTAATATTGATTGATAATGCAGTGAAATATACTGAAAAGGGAAAAGTAACTGTAAGCCTTTATACTGATAAAAACAGAAAAGTATTTACTGTTGAAGACACAGGTATTGGAATTGCAAAAAAAGATATAGACAGAATATTTGACAGGTTTTACAGGGCAGATAAAGCGCGCCACCGTGAAGGCGGAACCGGTCTTGGACTTAGCATTGCAAAATGGATAGCAGATGTTCACAAGTTTTCATTAACTGTTGAAAGCACAGTAAATGAAGGAAGCAAGTTTACTATGAAAATGTAAATATAATTATAAAAGCAGTATTCAACGAATTTAGTAGTCGAATACTGCTTTTTTCACTTTATTAGTTATCTAAGCTTAAATACAGAAATTTGTTCATTTAATAGGGTTGATTGGCTTGTCAATTCCTCGCTTGCAGCTGCGCTTTCTTCTGCTGTTGCAGAATTAGTTTGTATTACTGCTGAAATTTGCTCAATTCCTACATTTATTTGACTGATAGAATTTGCTTGTTCATTTGATGCTATTGCAATTTTATTCATGGTTATAGCTACAAGATTAGTATTTGCAACAACTTCTTCTAGGGATTTTGCTGTTTCTTCAGCTATATATGTACCATTTTGTACAGCATTAATAGATTTTTCAATTAATGCTGTTGTTTGTTTTGCTGCTTCTGTACTTTTAGATGCTAGGTTTCTGACTTCATCTGCTACTACGGCAAATCCCTTGCCGGCTGAGCCTGCTCGTGCGGCTTCTATTGCTGCATTAAGGGCTAATATATTAGTTTGAAATGCAATGTCATCAATAGTTTTGATTATTTTTTCTATTTCCCTTGATGAACCGTTTATGTCAGACATAGAAGTAAGCATGTTTTGCATTTGCTCATTACTTTTATTTATTACATCTTCAGCTGATTTTACATAATTTATAGCTAATTTAACATTTTCATTATTCATATAAATTTGAGATGAAACCTCATTTATAGATGTGGAAAGTGTTTCAATTGTACTGGCTTGTTCAGTTGCACCTTGAGAAAGAGCTTGAGCACCATAAGATACTTGAGCAGAACCTTCATAAACCTGTATAGATGCCTGATTTATATCAATCAAGATTTTATTTAGCTTCACAATCGTTTTCTCAAGTGAAATTTCCATTGTATCTTTATCAGAACGTGGGGTTACTGTAAAAGATAAATCTCCTTCTGAGATTTTAGAAACAATATTTACTTGTTCCTTAATGCCTTCAATAACTTTATTAAATGATTGAGCAAGATTACCAATCTCATCTTTTGTTTCAACATCAATATCAATATCAGTATCACCAAGTGCGAGCTTATTTGCTGCATCAACCATTTTATTTACAGGTTTGGATATCATTTTGGCAATGTAAATTCCTAATAAAATTGAAGTTACTATACCAACGATAACTACTATTATTAATATAAATGTCAGCATTCTTGCAAGATTATTATTTGATTCACTAGTTGATTTAGCATTTTCTACATTATTGCTTAAACTTTGATTGAGATAAGTAAATATATAATCTACTGAGCTTGATACAGACTTAGTAGCTCTATATGCACTGTTTAAGTCGCCGGACTTAGCTAATTGGAAGGCCTTGTCTGAAGATGTCATATAAATATCGTCAAATATTGTTTCAACCGTAGAAAGTGTTTTAATTTCTTTTGAATTTAAAGTCAATTTATATGATTCGATTGAATTGCGAAAAATTGCAAGCTGCTCGTTAAAGTTATCTTCTGAACTTTGTATAGCATTTAAATTACCAGAATTAATTATAGCTTCTCTAAGTTGTATTTGCATTTCATTTAGACTGTTAAGCATATAAGATAAGTTTACTAAAGGTTTAGTTTGCAACTCATATAGTCTTACATCTGCTTTACTTATTGTTTGCATACCTGCAATGCCAACCCCTCCTATTAGTGTGGCGATAATAGAAACGATTAAAAAACCTGCAATTAGTTTTTTAGGAATGCTCATGTTTTTAAACTTATTTCTTTTATTAAATATTCGAACATTTCTAAGTTTATTAAGCCTTTTAATTTTTTTCATCCATGTTGCCTCCGTATGTAGTATTATAACATTTCTATTTATATATCGACTTTTTTCGTTAAAAGTTAACATGAATTAAAGCAAAAAATGCATTTTTAATAAAATTAATAAGCTTTCATACTGATAAAATAAAAACATTTGTTATAAAAATTTTTCCTTAATTACATTCCAATAATTAAATGTTCCAGTTGATAATCTTTTTATAATTTTTTTTGAAGTTCGAAAATGCACATATTCCAATTCATCAAATTCATAAATTTCTCCGTCAGCTAACAATGCTACGTAATAATCTTCTTTTCTTTCTGGATATATTGAAATTTCAAATTCCGGCGGCACAATTATGCTGCAGTCCAAACACCTGTACGCATTGGATATTATAGGAGACAATGGAGTTATTTGAAGTGTTTTAAGGGAAGGATATACAAGGCTTCCTCCAGCAGATTTGTTGTAAGCAGAACTTCCAAGGGGAGATGATATTATTAATCCGTCACCGCTAATTTTCTCCAAATGGTTTGATGCTATAAAAACATCAAGGTGAATGGTCTTCATGTCTTTTCTTTTAAGAATGATGTCATTTACAGAATAAATCTTTTGTGTTTGTCCACCTGCAAATATTTCACTTTCAATTAAATTTACATTATTAATTGTATAATTTCCTGATTTGTAATCTAATATAAAACTTTCCAGATTTTCAGGAGTTATTTCCGGATAAAAGCCCAATGTTCCTGTATTTATTCCAACGAACGGAGCATGTGAAAAGCTGCTCTCTCTTACACCTCTTAAGAATGCACCATCTCCGCCGATTGTAATATTTAATTCTCCTTCATCACAAAACCCGTCATAATAATTATAGCCGTTTTTCTTTAATATATCTATGAGCTTTTGCTTAATTTCTAGTGTATAATTATCATAGTTCGCAGCTATATTTATTACTTTATCCTTCATGACAATCCCCTTTACATTAAATGTATTTTATATTATATTTATAGTAATGAAAACCTAGGAGTATATTAATGACTAATAATAATTTACTCAATTATACAATACAAGAAAATGACAAGACTGTAAAGGGTATAATGAGAGAAAACTTAAATTTTTCACAGCGCCTTTCCAAAAGGCTGGAAATGTCAGAGAGTATTTTATTAAATGGAAGTGTTGCAAAACTTAATAAAAAAGTGTTTAAAGGTGACATTTTGTCAATTGGGTTTGATGAGGAAGAAGATGAATATGATGCAATAAACATTCCAATTGATATTATTTATGAAGATTCTGATTTGCTTGTAGTTAATAAGCCCCCGCACATTGTTGTTCACCCGACAAAATCTCATCAAAACAATACTGTTGCAAATGGGGTAGCATATTATTTCAAAGAAAATGGAATTAAAAGAAAAGTTCGTCTTGTAAACAGACTTGATATGAACACTTCCGGAATTGTAATAATAGCTAAAAATCCATATGCACACAATGAACTTGCAAATCAAATGAAAATGGATACAGTGGATAAATATTACTATGCAATTGTTGAAGGTATAATTGAAGAAGATAAAGGTACAATCAACCAACCTATTGCAAGACTTAATCCGGAAGATATAGTAAGGATTGTACATCCTTCAGGAAAAGAATGCATAACTCATTATGCTGTAGAAAGAAGATTTAATAATATGACGTTTGTGCTCCTGAAACTAGATACAGGCAGAACACATCAAATAAGAGTACACATGAAGCATATTGGGCATCCAATAGTTGGAGATACATTGTATGGACAAGAAAGCAAGCTAATAAACAGACAGGCTCTTCACTGTTATGAAATGAAATTTAAACAGCCATTGACAGGACAAGATATTATAATAAAATGTCCGATGCCGGATGACTTTATAAAAGCAATGAATAGTTAACAATGAATATTGTAATTTATTTTTTAATTGTTATTAGAAATGGGGGAGTAAATTAAAAATTATGAAAAAGAATATTTTACTTATTGCTACAGGCGGAACAATAGCTTCTAAAAAAACTGCAGATGGACTGGCACCCGGAATAACTTCAGAAGAACTTTTAGGCTACGTTCCTGAAATAAAGGAATTTTGCAATGTAGATACAATACAGCTTTTAAATATAGACAGCACGAATATTCAGCCGGAGTACTGGGTATTAATGACTGAAGCCATTGAAAAAAACTATGATAAATATGATGGCTTTGTTATTTCTCATGGAACAGACACAATGTCATATACATCAGCCGCACTTTCTTATTTAATACAAAATTTAGATAAACCTGTAGTTGTTACCGGTTCACAAAAACCAATAAATGTTGATATAACAGATGCAAAAAAAAATTTGATGGATAGTTTCAGATTTGCAGCAGAAAATGATGTCAGAGGAGTTTACCTAGTATTTGACGGGAAAGCAATAGTTGGCACGCGTGCAAGAAAAGTTAAATCGAAAAGCTACAGTGCTTTTGAAAGCATTAATTTTCCAGTTGCTGCAATAATTGATGATAACAGAATAACAAAATATATTCGCAATGAAAAATTGAATGAAAAAGTAAAATTTTATAAAACTATATATCCAAGCATATTTTTGTTAAAGCTGGCACCTGGCATGGAACCGGATGTTCTTGATTATATAGGCGAAAAATATGAAGGTGTGGTTATTGAAAGTTATGGAGTTGGCGGACTGCCATTTCTTGACAAAAGAAATTTTTTGGAGAAAATCGAAAGACTTGCTGAAAAAGGAAAAATAGTTGTGGTTGCAACTCAAGTCATGTTTGAAGGAAGCGACATGGGAGTGTATGAAGTCGGTATTAAAGCAATGAAAAAATTTAAAATTCTTCAAACTTATGATATGACAATTGAAGCAGCTATAACAAAACTTATGTGGATTATGGCACAAACAAAAAATTTTGATGAAGTAAAAGAAAAGTTTTATACAAGAATAAACGAGGACTCACTATATTTATAAAAAGAGGTAACAATGAAAAAAGTTGACATGCATATGCATACCTGTGCTTCGGATGGAACATGGGATGTAAACGAATTAAAGGAACAACTGATAAAAAACAAAATAGACATATTTTCCATAACAGATCATGATTGTGTGGACAGTGTAAAAAAAATGCAGGAAATAATTACTCCAAGCGATAATTTAATCTTTGTACCCGGAACGGAACTTTCAGCAGGATATGAAGGAAGAGAATATCATTTGACATTGTACAATTATGATATAGAAAATAAAGAATTACTGGAATTAATAAACTGGACTAACCAAAACAAATTAAATTCAAATAAGGAATATATCAGAACAGTTGCAGCCGGTAAATATGAAAATATAAGCTTTGAAGATTTTGAAGAATATGAATATGACAGAAAAAGAGGCGGCTGGAAATCAGCTAACTATATGATTGACAAAGGAATACACAAGGACGTTGCCAATCATTTGAAAGACGTAGGTAAATCAGGTCTTAAGGCAAAACTTGAAAATTCTGAGGAAGTTATTAATATTGCAAAGAAAAGCGGAGGTAAAATTTTCCTTGCTCATCCATCATATCATTACATGAGTTATCGCATGCCGGAGGATGAATTAAAATACTGGCTTGAACTGGGGATAGATGGCATAGAATGCTATTCACCTTATAATAGGGATGAGATTAAATATTATAAAGATTTTTGCAATAAAAACAATTTAATGATATCCGGAGGCTCTGATTGTCACGGAAGCTTTATACCAAGCAGAAAGCTTGGAGTTCCAAATGCAGAACTCAGCGATTTAAACTTGAAAAAATTATTCAATTAACAATAATCAGCAACTGCTGAATCAACCGCGTAATCTATTGTTTAAAAGGGGACAATTATGTTTAACGATAAATATGTTACAGCAATTATTGTAGCAGCAGGCAAGGGCACAAGAATGGGTTCTGAAATGCCAAAACAGTTTATGACAATAGCAGGAAAAACTATACTTGATACAACTTTGTACAAGTTTGAAAAAAGCAATGAAATAGATGAAATAATACTTGTTGTAAATAAAGGCGACTTAGAATATGTTAACAGTGAAATTGCAGTTTCTTATGATAAAATAACCAATGTAATTTCAGGAGGAGCAACAAGGACAGAATCAGTATATGAAGGTATAAAAGCTGTGAGAAATGACTGCGGCATTTTGCTCATTCATGATGGGGTGAGACCATTTGTTTCATATAATTTAATCAGCACCTGCGTTGAAAATGCTGATGTTTATAAAGCATGCATACCTGCAATTGACGTTGTGGATACTATTAAAGAAGTATCAAAAGAGGGCTTTGTTCAAAAAACATTGGACAGGACTAATCTAAAATCAGTGCAGACACCACAAGCATTTGATTTTGATACAATAAGAGAGTGTTATTTTAATGTTGTTACAGAAGACAGAACATTTACAGATGATTCATCAATAGTTGAATATTATGGATATAAAGTAAAAACAATTGAAGGGCTTCCAAGAAATATTAAAATAACTACACCACTTGATTTGCGAGTAGCAGAAATATTAGCAAGCATTTATTAAAGGAGGCAATATGAAAATTGGAATTGGCTATGACGTTCATGCTTTAGTCAAAAAAAGAAAACTCATAATAGGTGGAGTTCATATTCCTTACGAAATGGGATTAGATGGTCATTCGGATGCGGATGTTTTAATACATGCCATAATGGACAGCTTGCTTGGAGCAATGGGGTTGGGTGATATAGGACACTTGTTTCCAGATGGGGACAACAAGTATAAGGATGCAGACAGCAGAATTCTTTTGAGGGAAGTATTTAATTTGATGAAAATCAATAATTACAAACTTGGAAATTTAGATGCTGTAATAATTGCACAAAAACCAAAAATGATGAATCACATTGAAGAAATGAAAATAAAAATAGCTTCCGATTTGGAAACAGATATTTCTAATATAAATATAAAAGCCACAACAACTGAGCATTTAGGTTTTGAAGGAAGAGGAGAAGGAATAGCTGCACAGTCTGTCTGTCTCTTGGTAAATAAGGAAAAACAATGAAATGAAGCTATATATTGAGTATATCCAAATATATATACCTGAGTTACAATAGAGGAACAGTAGATTTAAATTCTAGGGGGTATATATGAATACTTTAAATACTTATCAAATAATAGCAATTATTGGGGTGTTGATTTTTATTATATACTTAATTTTTAAAAATAAAAAATCAGCTCAAAAGGAAATTAACAATTTAAATGAAATAGAATACTCAAGTTCTTCAAATATGAAATTTAATGATGTGGCAGGCAATTATGAAGCAAAAGAAAGTCTGCTGGAAATAGTTGATTTTATAAAAAATCCAGACAAGTACAGTAAATTTAATGCAAGAATGCCAAAAGGGGTACTTCTTTATGGAACACCAGGAACAGGGAAGACGTTAATGGCAAAAGCACTGGCTGGAGAAGCCGGCGTACCGTTTTATGCAGTGTCAGGTTCTGACTTTGTTCAGATATATGCGGGACTTGGTGCAGGAAGAATACGAAATCTTTTTAAAAAAGCAAAAAAATCAGGTAAAAGTGTAATTTTTATAGACGAAATAGATGCTATTGGTAAAAAAAGAATGGATGGAAACATGAGAGGAAGCGATGAAGGAGACAGAACTTTAAATGCTCTTCTCGCGGAAATGTCAGGTTTTAGTGAAGATTCAGGTACTATAGTTGTTGCAGCAACAAATAGGATTGATACGTTGGATGCAGCTTTGTTAAGACCAGGTAGATTTGACAGACAAATAGAAATAATGCTTCCAGATAAAAATGCCAGAAAAGATATTATTAAACTTTATCTTTCTAAAAAGAATGCTTCAAATGATATTGATTTAGATGAAATAGCTGATTTGACAGTATATTTCAGCGGAGCAATGATTGAAAATTTAATTAATGAATCTACTCTTTTAGCAATAAGAGAAAATTCAGAGCAAATAAATAATGAACATATTCAAAAAGCATATCTTGAAATATTGGCCGGTTCTGAAAAAAAGAATGTGGCTGAAAATAAGGCTCAGAAAATTGCAACTTCATATCATGAAGCAGGACATGCATTTATTTCTAAATATTTGATGCCGGACAATAAAATTATAAGAGTATCTATTATACCGACAAGCAAGGGAGCCGGAGGTTATACTCTCAGTACTCCAAATGGAGCAGAAGTTGTAACAAAAGCAAGAATAAAAAATCAACTTGCAGTTTTAATGGCCGGACGTGTTGCGGAAGAAATATTTTTTGGCAAAGAAAATGTAACTGTTGGTGCACAAAATGACATTGAAAGAGCAACCTCACTTGCAGTTGATTATATTTCTAAATATGGAATGGATGAGAATTCTGTATTTATTAATTTTGGAGTTTTATCAGAAAAACTGAATATTCCGCTTACTTCAGTGGAACAATCAGTAAAGAAACTTACAGTTGAAATATATGATGAAGTAGTTGAAATAATAAAAAGCAATAAAGAAAAAGTATATAATATAGCAAAAATTTTAATGGAAAAAGAAGTTATATATGAGGAAGATTTAATTGAATTACTATAAAAATTTCCTCGAATATTAACATAAACCTGGGATAAGATATTAAAATTATAATTAAATTATAATTTGTATTTATTATACAGTTGAAAAAATAAACGTGCTATGGTATAATTACATTAATTGAAAAGCCTGCGGTTCACGGAAATCTTTTAATTCAACCGACATAATGTTTAAGGGAATTCGAGTTTAGGTGCCTATGACAAGCCCGCTTCGACGGGAAATCAGAATCACGTAACAGAAATCCCACCTGCTTAGATGCGGGTATGAATTATTGATTTGCGGCCCTCGCGGGTTTTTTTTTTTAGGAAAATT
>JBASLQ010000088.1:0-22823 GCA_049656425.1 Sedimentibacter sp. | reverse complement strand
TCTTTTATTCAACTGTTACTGATTTAGCGAGATTCCTTGGTTTATCAATGTCGCAACCTTTTAATAATGCAGCGTAGTATGCGAGATATTGTGCCGGGATTATTGTTGCCAATGGTGATAAAAGTTCATTTACGTCATCTATTACTATTTGATCTGTTTCCTGGCTTAGCTTGCGCATGGATATTACCATGGTTGCAGCTCCTCTTGCTTTAACTTCCTTAATGTTGCTTCTTGTGTTAAGATTTATGCTCTCTTGCGTTATAACAGCAATTACCGGAGTGTTTTGTTCAATTTAAGCAATTGTTCCATGTTTTAATTCCCCTGCTGCAAAGCCTTCTGTTTGTATATATGAAATTTCTTTTAATTTTAGCGAAGCTTCCAAACAAACAAAATAATCCATGCTTCTTCCTATATAAAAACAATTTCTGCTGTTTACTAAAAACTTTTCTGCTAGCTCTTTATATTTATCTTTTTCATTGCAAAGAGTTTCCATTGTGTATGCTATTTTGCTTAATTCTTTGAATAGATTAATGTTTATTTTATTGTCAATTAATGTTGCAAGTATTGACAATACTGCAATTTGAGCAGTATATGCTTTTGTGGATGCAACTGCTATTTCCGGACCTGCATATAAAAGCAATGTATTGTCTGCTTCTCTTGATAATGTTGAACCTTTAACATTTGTCAATGTCAATGTTTTATAACCCATTTGTTTTACTTTGACTAAAACTGCTCTGCTGTCTGCTGTTTCACCGCTTTGTGATATAAACAAAAACAATGGTTTTTCAGTTAACATAGGCATATTGTAAATAAACTCGCTTGCTATTACAACTTCTGTAGGTTTTGCTGCAATTTTTTCAAAAAACTGTTTTCCTATGAGTCCTGCATGGTAGCTTGTTCCGCATGCTATGATGTATAATTTGTCACATGTTTTTACATCTTCTATTATTTTAGGAGCTATATACATATTTCCATTTTCATCTGAATATTCAGACATTATTTTTCTTATTACAAATGGCTGCTCTTCAATTTCCTTCATCATATAGTGAGGATATGTTCCTTTTTCTGTATCTGAAGCATCTATGTCTGCTGTATATGGTTCTCTTGAAACTTTGTTGCCGTATATTGTAAATATTTCTATTTTGTCTTTTGTTATTTTCAAAAATTCTTTATCTTCTATTTCATAAAATAAATTAGTATGGCTTATCATAGCCATTGCATCGCTGCCTAGCATATTAAAACCGTCACCCTTTCCTGCTAAAAGAGGTGTTTTATTTTTTGCAGCATATAATGTATTTGTATCTTCTTTGTCCAGGATGGCAAGTGCATAAGATCCTTTTAATTCACTCATAGTATGTCTTATTGCCAGTTCAACTGCTTCTCCGTCAATTACAAATTTCTCAATAAGCTGTACTATTACTTCTGTGTCTGTATCACTTGTAAACTTTGTTCCGTTAAGATATTTATGTCTTAATTCTTCCTCATTTTCAATTATTCCGTTATGCACCAAAGTGAATCGCTTTGAGCAGCTCTGATGAGGATGTGAATTAATTTTGTTTGGCACTCCATGTGTAGCCCATCTTGTATGGCCTATTCCCAATGTTCCAGTAACATTGTTGTCCATGGATGCCCTTAACTGAGCTATTCTTCCTTTTTCCTTGCATATATAAACATCATCGCTGTTTACTATAGCAATTCCTGCTGAGTCGTATCCTCTGTATTCAAGTTTTTCCAAACCGCCTAAAATTATTTCTTTTACATCTTCAAAACCTATATAACCAACTATTCCGCACATATCAATTCTCCATTCTTATTTTATTATATTCTAACATCACTTGAAAATTTGAATTTTCAAGCATAATAAAGCAACAATATTATCAATAATATTATCCCTTTTTTATTTAATACAATTAATTTAATGGAATTGTAAGCTAGATTTATATTATTTCAATAAAATATGAAAGCTTTTGGTTTTATTTTGTCATAACAGTTGTCTGTCATTTTTGTAAAAACCATGTCGATGAAGCTTCACCGCAGAGCATCCGCCGAATATTCGATAACTCTGTCCTCGTCAACTGTAACAGTTCTGGCGCTATAATATTATTATCCTTTACCTTTACCTTTCCCTGTTTCTCCCCCTTTTACTATATTATTAAATTATGAAAATAAAAAAAATTAGTTACTTTATTTTTTACATTTTATCACATAATAGATAAATAGTACATGATTTTTTTTAATTATATAATTTTGTAATTAATAAATTTCCATATCTTGACCTAAAGTTCAAATATTTGCCATGTATTATATGAAATCTGCTGTCAATAATATACTTAGAAAGTCAATTAATTAATTTTCAAAAAATTTAATCTTGTAAGTTTAAAAGAAGTGACCTGTAGTCTACATATATTGTACTCAGGTTGATTGGGCCCAAGAAGTATAATTTACCATTTAAGTATTAACTTACATGATTAAAAGAAAAACAAATGACAATAATAACAATACATCACTTAAGAAGGGAGAAACAAAATTATGGCAACTAACAATAGTGGAAGTAGCAACATCGTTGTTCCAGAAGCAAAGCAAGCATTAAATCAAATGAAAACTGAAATAGCTAATGAATTGGGATTAACAAATTATGAGCAAGTAGACAAAGGTAACCTTACTGCAAGACAGAATGGTTATGTAGGCGGATACATGACTAAGAGATTAGTTGAAATGGCTCAGAGACAAATGAGCGGTTCATCTGGAATGGGCTCAAGCGGAATGCAAACTAAATAAGAACTGAAACAATATTTAATAAATAAAAAAATTGGTGAATGGCTGAGCTATTCACCAGTTTTTTATTGCTTTTATTTATTGTTTGCTTTTTCTTTTTTAAGTTCTTCTATTAGCATTGGTACTATTTTAAATATGTCTCCAACTATTCCAACATCTGCAACATCAAACATTGGTGCTGTTTCATCTTTGTTGATTGCAATAATAAAATCAGATTCTTCCATACCTGCTAAGTGCTGTATTGCCCCGGAAATACCGCATGCAATATACAAATTTGGTCTTACAGTCTTTCCAGTCTGTCCAACCTGTCTGTCCTTTGGAACCCAACCTGCATCAACAGCTGCTCTTGAAGCAGAAATCGTTCCGCCAAGTAAATCAGCTAATTCTTCAAGCATTGGATAGTTTTCAGGACCATGCATTCCTCTTCCACCTGATACAAGAACCTTTGCTTCTTCAATATTCATTCTTTGCTGAATTATCTTAACAACGTCCAATATTTCCATGTTCTTGCATTCTGCAGGAATATTCAATTTATAGTTTTCAATATTTACTGGATTTTGTTCTGAATACTTTGCTTTCTGCATTACTCCAGGTCTTACAGTTGCCATTTGAGGTCTTGTATCCGGGCATGCAATTGTAGCCATTAAGTTTCCGCCAAATGCCGGTCTGGTCATCATCAAATTCAATTTTTTAGGATCTAACTCATCCGGTTCGATTGTTAACCCAGTACAGTCAGCAGTTAAACCTGCATGTAACCTGCATGCTACTCTTGGAGCCAAATCTCTTCCGATAGCAGAAGCACCATATATTACAATCTCCGGTTTTCTATCCATTATTATGTTATTCATTGTATAAACATATGGTTCTGTCATGTATAAATCAAGCATGTCATCATCCACGTATATTACTTTGTCTGCACCTGCAAAGCATAATTTTTTAGCTTCATCAGCCATATCTTTTCCAAACAGCACAGCAGTTACAGTTGTATTTAAATCTTTTGCCAGTTGCTTTCCTTTGCCTACAAGTTCAAAGGCTACTTTTTGTACTTTACGGTCTCTTTGTTCAGCAAAAACAAAGATGCCTTTATATTCCGAAATATTCATATTGTCTCCCTCCTACTATATAATAAATTTGTCTTTCATTTTATCAACTATCAACTCAGCTGATTCTTGTGGTTCTAGGTTAAATACCTTTCCTGCCGACTTAGCGCCTTTGGTAAATGATTTTTTAACCTTAGTAGGAGAACCTTTTAATCCAATTTCATTCAAATCAACATCTAAATCTTTTACTGTCCAAACTGTAACCTTTTTTTCTCTAAAGGCATCAAATATTCCTCCTGGTGTCATGTAGCGAGGTTCATTTAATTCTGCCAATGCTGTTATTAAAATAGGTAATTTTGCTTTTAAAATTTGATATCTATCTTCATATTGTCTTTTGACAATAATATAATCTCCATCTATTTTGATTTCTTCAGCATAGCTTATGTTTGGTAATCCTAAATGTTCAGCCATCTCAGGTCCAACTTGAGCTGTATCACCGTCTATTGCTTGTCTTCCGGTGATTATTAAATCATAATCAAGTTTTCTAATTGCTGCTGCAAGAGTTGTCGATGTTGCCAATGTATCAGCTCCTCCAAATGCTCTGTCTGTTACAAGTACGGCTTCATCTGCTCCCATTGCCAATGCTTCTCTCAGCGCTAAATCAGCCTGTGGTGGTCCCATGGATACTGCTGTTACATGTGCACCTATTTCATCTTTTAATCTTATCGCTGCTTCTAATCCTGCTTTGTCATCAGGATTTATAATGCTTGGCACGCCTTCTCTTATTAATGTTTTTGTTACCGGATCAATTCTGACCTCTGTTGTATCTGGTACCTGTTTTATACACACTACTATATTCACTTATCTTACCTCCCTACTTCAACATATTTGCGCTGATAACCATTCTCTGAACTTCTGATGTTCCTTCATAAATCTCAGTTATCTTTGCATCTCTCATCATTCTTTCAACAGGAT
This sequence comes from Sedimentibacter sp., assembly GCA_049656425.1. Taxonomy (GTDB): domain Bacteria; phylum Bacillota; class Clostridia; order Tissierellales; family Sedimentibacteraceae; genus Sedimentibacter. The sequence continues at coordinate 18,033 of JBASLQ010000088.1, read as the reverse complement.
AGTCTCTAGTGTATCCATATCCTCCGTGTAACTGAACAGCCTTGGTTGTAACAGACATCGCTGCTTCCGATGCAAAAAGTTTTGCCATTGCTGCATCAACACCATATGGTTTTCCTTCATCCTTGCTACATGCTGCTCTGTAAACCAATAGCCTTGCTGCATCAACCCTTGTTTGCATGTCTGCTAATTGAAACTGAGTATTTTGGAATTTTGAAAGTGTTTTTCCAAATTGTTTTCTTTCTTTGACATATTTTACTGTTTCGTCAATAGCGCCCTGTGCTATTCCAAGTGCCTGTGCTGCTATACCAATTCTTCCTCCGTCAAGAGTGTGCATTGCTATCTTAAAGCCCTGTCCAATTTTTCCTAGAAGATTTTCTTTTGGAACTATACAATCTTGGAAAACAAGTTCACATGTTGCTGATCCTCTGATACCCATTTTTAATTCTTTTTTTCCTATTGAAAAACCAGGGAAAGTCTTTTCAACAATAAATGCTGATATTCCTCTTGTGCCCTGTGATTTATCTGTCATTGCCATAACTATATAAACATCCGCATAGGATGCATTTGTAATAAATATTTTGCTTCCGTTAAGAATATAGTTGTCGCCATCCAATACTGCCTTTGTTTGTTGACCCGATGCATCGGTTCCTGCTCCTGCCTCAGTAAGTCCAAATGCTCCAAGCCATTCTCCTGATGCAAGTTTTGTTAAGTATTTCTTTTTTTGCTCTTCAGTTCCATACTCATAAATTGGTGATCCGCACAATGATGTGTGTGCTGATAATATTACACCTGTTGTCCCGCAAACCTTTGATAATTCTTCTACTGCCATAACATAAGTCAAATTATCGCAGCCCTGTCCACCGTATTCCTTTGGAAATGGTATGCCCATGAAGCCGTATTTGTGCATTTTTTCAACGGTTTCGACTGGAAATCTTTCTTGCTCGTCAATCTCTTCCGCCAATGGCTCCACTTCTTTGACAGCAAAACTTCTGAATAACTGTCTTGCCATTTCATGTTCCTTGCTTAATTGAAAATCCATTATTTCACTCCCTTAATTTTTTGTCTCTACCCTATTTTAACCTTAATCCGATAAAGATAGTTATTATTTTAACCTTACGAATTAAAATACTTAATCAACGTTCCAATTATACTAGATTGTAAAATAAATATCAACCTTTATTTGTTTTTAATTTCAATATTTATTCTATTTTTATATTTGCTTATTCATGCCCTTAATAATTTTCACATCAATTACATGCTGTTATCTGGATTATCTACTTAAATCTGGGTTGTCTTTTTTCGACAAAAGCAGTCATTCCCTCTTTTTGATCTTCCGATGCAAAGCATAACCCAAAAATATTTGATTCAAATGCTATTCCTGTTTCAATGTCAGTTTCTATTCCCCTGTTCATTGCTTCCTTTGCATATTTCAATGCAACGAAGGAATTGGATTGTATTTTTTTTGCCATCTTATATGTTTCTTCCATAAGATTTTCTTTTTCTGTTACTTTGTTAACAAGTCCTATTTTATAAGCTTCTTCAGCATCAATATGACCTCCGGTAAAAATCAATTCCTTTGCTTTTCCTAATCCTACAATTCTTGGCAATCTTTGTGTGCCGGAAAATCCGGGAATAATACCCAGACCTACTTCAGGCTGTCCAAATTTAGCTTTTGTAGATGCGATTCTGATATCACATGCCATTGATAACTCACAGCCTCCACCAAGAGCAAAACCATTAACAGCAGCAATAACTACTTTTTTTAATGTTTCAATTTTTCGGAAAATTCTTGCTCCATCTTCACCAAATTTCTTTGCCTGAGTAGCATCTAAATCCTTCATGTAAGAAATATCAGCTCCGGCAACGAAAGCCTTTCCTTCACCTGTTAAAACAACAACCGAAACTTCATGGTCATCATTTATCTGATCAAACGCAAATTCAAGTTCTTTCAGCATTTCTGCATTCAATGCATTTAATGTTTGTGGGCTATTGATTGTCACAGTGCAAATACCATCATTTTTCTCTACTAACAAATTCTTTAATTCCATTGCTCAACCTTCCTTTTTTTATTGATATTTTCATTATACCACTGCTTGTTAAATTTTTGGTTAATTTTTATTAATAAATTAGTATATTTTTTAACATATAAAATATTGCTAATAAAATTAAGCTGAAATCGTTATCTATATTAAAATAAAAAAGTCCAAACTGCGTATGTGCAATTCAGACTTTTGCATTATTGAATTAAATCAGTTAAATCCCACATTTTTTCAAGAACATGTTTTATATTATATTTTAGCGCCAAGTCTCTTGAATTTAATTGCCAGCCAACAAGTACAGGTGTTGCAAGTGCATTTATTGCACATTCCATGTCAAATCTTGAATCACCTACATACAATGTACTTTCAATTGTACTTCCTAATTCATTCATAGCCTTAATCAGTGGTTCTTTATCAGGTTTATGCTTTGTTACATCATCAGCAGATACTATAACATCAAAATACTTTGCGATGTTGAATGCTTCCAGAGCAGATACTGTTGAATTTCTAAGCCTTGATGTAGCTATTCCCAATTTCATATTTTTGTTTTTCAAATATTCCAAAGTATCTTCAACAGTTTCATAAAGTGTTACTTCTTCATTAAATCTATCTTTTTGATAATCTCTATAACGTGCTATAACATCTTCAAAACTGAAAGCTTCAAAATCCCTTGTCAATGTTAACTCCAAAGGCTCACCAAAGGTACTCATAATATATTCTTCACTGCAATCTTTTTGAAGAAATTCAGTATAAATGTGCTTAAAAGAATTTATTATCATTTGATTAGTGTTTGCCAATGTGCCGTCAAAGTCAAATATTACTGTATCAATCATCTGCGACTCCTATTTATGTTTTGTTTTCATACTAAGACCAATTCTTTGTCTTTCTTTGTCAATGCTGATAATAGTAACTTGTACAATATCTCCGACTTGCACTACTTCCATAGGATTTTTAATATATTTATCGCTCATCTCTGAAAGATGTACAAGACCGTCTTGTTTAACTCCTATATCAACAAATGCGCCAAAATCTACAACATTTCTTACTGTTCCTGTAAGTTTCATTCCGATTTCCATATCTTCTATTTTAACAACATCACTTCTGAATATTACATTTGGCATTTCATCTCTAGGGTCTCTGCCTGGTTTCTTAAGTTCTTCTATAATGTCTGTAAGAGTTGGTACACCAATGTTTAATTCATCTGCCAATACTTTAACTCTGTCATTGTATCTTTCTTTTTGAGGTTTCTTTTCTTCTTTAAAGTTTAATTGTGACAATGCTTCAAGACCTTTAAGTCTATTGTTATTAGATGACATTTTAACTTTTTTCTCATCTTCTTTCACTGTCACTCTCATAATTCTTTCATTGATGTCATTAAGGCTTCCGATTTTTACATCTTCAAGTGTATAGCCAAGCATATTTAAGAAGTTTTCTGCAATTTCATATGACTCTGGATGAACTGCTGTTTTATCTAATGGATTGCTTCCGTCAGATATTCTCATGAAACCGGCACATTGTTCAAATGCTTTACCCCCAAGCTGTTTTACTTTCATAAGTTCGCTGCGGTTTACAAATTTGCCGTTTTCTTCTCTGTATTTTACTAAATTTTTAGCTATTGTTTTAGATATGCCTGATACATATTGAAGAAGTGCCGGAGATGCTGTATTTAAATCCACTCCAACGCTGTTTACACAGTCTTCTACAACTCCGTCAAGTTCCTGTCCAAGCTTTGGCTGATTAACATCATGCTGATACTGACCTACGCCTATGCTCTTTGGATCTATTTTTACAAGTTCAGACAATGGATCCTGTAATCTTCTGCCTATTGATATAGCACCTCTTATTGTAACATCTAAGTCAGGATATTCTTCCTGTGCTAATCTTGAAGCGGAATATACTGATGCTCCTGCTTCGCTTACTATTGTATATGTAACTTTTTTGTCTATTCGTGTTAACATGTCTGATACAACCTGCTCAGTTTCTCTTGATGCAGTACCGTTTCCTATAGTTATTACATCTATGTCATATTTTTTTATTAGCTCAGTCATTATTTTCTGAGATTTTTCCACTTCATTTCTTGGTTCATTAGGATATATTACTCCTTGTTCCAGGAACTTGCCGGTTTCGTCTAATATTGCCAGCTTGCATCCTGTTCTGAAACTTGGGTCTATGGCAAGTATTCTTACATCTTTAACCGGAGGAGCCATTAAAAGATTTTTTGTATTCTTTCCAAAAACTTTTATAGCTTCTTCTTCAGCTATTTCTGTAATCATATTTCTTACTTCTCTTTCTATTGAAGGAGCAATAAGTCTTTTATAACTATCTTCAATAGCTGCTAAGTAATAGCTTGCAGTAATAGCTGATTCGTTTTTTGTTTCTTTTGATTTTAAATAATTTACTATTCTATCATCTGGTGTATTCAGTTTTACTTTCAGCTTCTTTTCATTCTCGCCTCTGTTGATGGCTAGAATTCTGTGATTTGCAATTTTTCGGACAGATTCTTCAAATTTATAATACATTTCATAAACAGTTTTTTCATTTTCATCTGTTGCTTCAGTTGTTAAAATACCGTCTGCAACATATATTTCTCTGATATGCTTTCTATAATCTGCATTATCTGAAATCATTTCTGCTATAATGTCACAAGCACCTTCATAAGCTTCTTTGAAATTTTTAACGCCCTTTTCTTCATCTATAAATGGCATTGCAATTTCTTCAAGATTGCCTTCCATAACATTTTGAGCTAAAATTATATTTGCAAGAGGTTCTAGTCCTTTTTCCTTTGCTTTAGAAGCACGTGTTGATTTTTTTTGTTTGAACGGTCTGTATAAATCTTCTATGCGCTGCAAAACATCTGAATTCATTATTTCATTTTTGAGTTCTTCTGTAAGTTTTCCTTGTTCTTCAATTAAACGTATTACTTCTTCTTTTCTGGATTCAAGGTTTCTTAAATACATGAGTCTTTCATACAAATCTCTCAGAACTACATCATCAAGAGAACCTGTCTGCTCTTTACGGTAACGTGCTATAAAAGGAATTGTATTTCCCTCATCAATTAATTTTACTGTACTTTCAACTTGAAATGGTTTTATACTAAATTCATTACATAAAATCTTATTTATATCTATCATTTATCTCTCCCCTTAAGAACAATAGATAAGCAATTGCTAAATCTATCGCTAATCAATTGTCTAGTGATTTCATTTTCAAATATTCATTCATAAACAAGTCAATATTGCCGTCCATAACCGACTGAACATTTCCGGTTTCAGCATTTGTACGATGATCTTTTACAAGACTGTACGGATGGAAAACATAGGACCTTATTTGGCTTCCCCAGGCAATTTGATTGTATTTTCCTTGAATATCTTCAATTTTTTCTTTATTTTCTATTTTCTTTATTTCAAACAATTTTGATTTAAGCATTTTCATTGCAAAATCTTTATTGCTGTGCTGTGATCTTTGATTTTGGCATGATACTACAATTCCGGTAGGAATGTGTGTTATTCGAATAGCTGAGTCTGTAGTGTTAACATGCTGACCTCCGGCTCCACTTGAACGGAATGTATCCACTCTTATATCTGTTTCGTTAATTTCTACATCTTCGTCGTCTGTAATTTCAGGTGTGATATCAACTGATGCAAAAGATGTATGCCTTCTGTTTGAAGAATCAAATGGTGAAATTCTAACTAGACGGTGAACACCTTTTTCTGATATTAAATATCCATATGCATTTTCGCCTTCAACAAGCAATGTAACACTTTTAATTCCTGCTTCTGTATCAGGAAGGATATCTAAAACTGTAGATTTATATCCATGTGAATCTATCCATCTTGTATACATGCGATAAAGCATGTCCGCCCAGTCTTGAGCTTCTGTGCCGCCTGCACCTGCATGTATTGATAAAATAGCGTTGTTCCTATCATACTCTCCGCTTAAAAGAGCAACGATACGAGCAGCTTCAAGTTGCTTTTCAACTTCGTTCATGGTTTTTTTAAGATCAGGCAAATGGCTTTCATCATTTTCCTCGCGTATTATTTCAATAAAGAGTTCAATGTCTTCCACCTGCTGCTTTAAATTTGTATATTCATTTATTCTGTCTGTGTTATGTTTAAGGTTTTGCGATACTTTTTGAGCTCTCTCCTGGCTATTCCAAAAATCCGGCTCCTGCATTTCTGATTCAAGCAATAAGTTCTCTTCCTTTAACTTTTCCAAGTCAAAGGGAACCACCTACTTCATTTAAAATTGCATTGAATTTTTTTAGACTTTCCGTAATTTCATAAAAATCTATCAATTTATCAACTCCCTCTTTTAACGATTGTCTACTATTCCCTGTCCGTGGCATTTTTTGTATTTCTTGCCGCTTCCGCATGGGCATGGATCGTTTCTTCCAATTTTTTTTTCTTTATTTACAACAGGCTGTGGTTTGCCGCCTAAATCTCCGCCGCTGGTGCCTGTTATTTTAGCTACTTCTTTACGCTGCATTTTTTCCTGAGGTCTCACACGCATAAGCATTTTAACTGTATCTTCTTGTATTGATGCAGTCATTTCCTCAAACATGTCAAATCCTTCAACTTGATATGCTCTAACTGGATCTTCATTTCCTATGGCACGAAGTCCAATTCCTTGTCTTAACTGGTCCATAGCATCTATATGGTCAATCCATTTTGTATCAACATTTCTTAGAAGTACAATTCTTTCTATTTCTCTGAAGGTATCTGCCCCAAATTCTGCTTCTTGTCTATCATAGTGTCTGTCAACTGCATTTCTTGCTTTTTCTCTCAGCATATCTTTAGTGATATCTTCTTGCTTTTCTCCGTCAAAGCTTATAAGCAATGAAAAAGTTTCAGCAATATATTTTGCGAATCCTTTTACATCCCAATTGTCGCTGTATTTTTCATCAGTAGTAAATGTTTGTATACCTTTGTCGATAAGTTCATCAACCATTTTAGAAACATAGTCTTTTAAATCTTCACCAAGAAGTACTCTTTTTCTTTCAGAATAAATAACTTCTCTCTGTTTGTTCATTACATTGTCATATTGAAGAACATGTTTTCTGATTTCAAAGTTTCTTCCTTCAACTCTTCCCTGTGCAGTTTCAATTGTCTTTGTAAGCATTCCTGCTTCTAAAGGTTCATCTTCCGGCATTTTCAAAGTTTCAATTATCGCTTTTACCTTGTCTCCGGCGAAAAGCCTCATTAAGTCATCTTCCAATGATATATAAAAGCGAGTTGAACCAGGGTCTCCTTGTCTTCCTGCACGACCTCTTAACTGGTTATCAATACGCCTTGATTCATGTCGTTCAGTACCAATAATATGAAGTCCGCCAGCTTCTATTACTTTTTGCTGTTCATCGTGCAATTCATTTTTTGATTCTTCTAATAAACTTTTGTATAGAGTTCTTGATTCCATAATTTCAGAATCTTCTGTTTCATTAAATCCATCTGCCAAAGCAATAAGTTCTTCTGAAAAGCCTTTAGATTTCATTTTATGCTTAGCAAGAAATTCAGGATTACCTCCAAGTACAATATCAGTACCTCTGCCGGCCATATTCGTAGCAATTGTTACTGAACCAAGTCGTCCTGCCTGAGCTACAATTTCAGCTTCTTTTTCATGCTGCTTTGCATTTAATACTTCATGCTTAACGCCTTGCTTTTTCAACATCTTGCTTAAAAGTTCTGATTTTTCTATTGAAATTGTACCAACCAATATTGGCTGTCCTGTTTTATGTTTTTCAGCAATTTCAGCAATTACTGCATTGTATTTGCCGCCTTCTCCCTTGTAAACAACATCTTGCATGTCATTTCTGACTATATCTTTGTTAGTAGGAATTTCTATTACATCAACGCCATAAATTTCTCTGAATTCATCTTCTTCTGTTCTTGCAGTACCAGTCATACCGGATAATTTCTTGTACATTCTGAAGTAGTTTTGGAATGTAATAGTAGCAAGAGTTTTAGATTCTTTTCTAACTTCTATTCTTTCTTTTGCTTCAATAGCCTGGTGCAATCCGTTGGAATATCTTCTTCCGTACATAATACGGCCTGTGAATTCATCTACAATTAAAACTTCTCCATCTTTTACAATGTAATCAATATCTCTTTTCATTGTATTGTGAGCTTTTAATGCTTGATTAATATGATGAGATATTTCCATGTTTTCCTGGTCTGCCATGTTATCTATATTGAAATATTTTTCTGCTCTTGTAATTCCCCTTGCAGTCAAAGTTACATTTTTACCTTTTTCATCAACTATATAATCGACAGTTTCATCTTCATCAACGTCTCCCATCATATAGTCCATTTTTGATTTTTTGTCCTCAGGCAATTGCATTTTTCCTTTTAAAGGAATAACAAAACTGTTAGCCATTTCATACAATGATGTTGATTCATCGCCTTCACCTGAAATGATGAGAGGAGTTCTTGCCTCATCAATTAAAATAGAGTCAACTTCATCTATGATGCAATAATTCAAATCTCTTTGAGCCATTTCTTCTTTTCGGATTACCATATTGTCTCTTAAGTAATCAAAACCAAACTCATTGTTTGTACCATAAGTAATGTCACTTTTATATGCATTAATTCTTTCTTGTTTTGTTATTCCATGCACGATGCAGCCTACGGAAAGTCCCAGAAAATTATGAACTTTTCCCATCCATTCGCAGTCACGCTTTGCCAAGTAATCATTGACAGTAATAACATGAACTCCTTTGCCGTCTAATGCATTTAAATAAACCGGCAAAGTTGAAACTAAAGTTTTACCTTCACCTGTTTTCATTTCTGCAATACGTCCTTGATGAAGAACCATACCGCCTATTAATTGTACTTTGTAATGTTTTTGTCCAAGCACTCTCCATGCAGCTTCTCTTACAACAGCAAAAGCTTCCGGCAATATGTCATCCTTTGTTTCTCCGTTTGCAAGCCTTTGTTTAAATTCAACTGTCTTTGCCTTAAGCTCACTGTCTGTTAATTGTGCTGTAGTTTGTTCTAGTGATAAAATTTTATCAACTGTAGGCTCTAATCGTTTAACTTCTTTTGCACTGTAAGAACCAAAGATTTTTTCTAAAAACTTCTTCATAATTTATCCTCTCTCAATATTATATTGAACTGAAGTGACCAGCTGAATATCCAGAGCTCCATGCCCACTGTAAATTAAATCCGCCGCAGTCTCCGTCAACATCAAGTATTTCTCCTGCAAAATACAGACCTTTTACTTTAGTAGACTCAAGTGTATTAGGATTAATTTCAGACAAAGTAACTCCGCCTGCAGTAGACTGTGCCTGCTGCCAAGTGTTGTGACCTGTAACTTCAAATTTCCATTCTTTTAATATATCAATTATTTTATAAATTTCTTTCTTGCTTAACTTCCCGCATTCTTTATCCAGCTTATCAAAACCGGCTTCTGCAAGAACAACAGGAATAAGTTTTTTATTTATAAAACCAACCAATCCATCTTCAATGCCTTTATAACTAACTTTAGCAAATCTATCTCTTAATACTTCATAAAGCATTGCTTTTGTTGAATTAGGAAACATATCAACTGAAATAAATACTCGTTCGCCTTTGTTCATTGCTTCAATAACTTTCCTGCTGATTTGCAATATGGGCGGTCCGGATATTCCGTAATCAGTAAATAAAATTTCGCCTTCATCTTCTCTGATTTGCTTTTTATCCGTAAAACTGTTTACAATACCGTCAAATCTTATTCCGGTAATTCTTTTGAAATATTTTCCTTGCAGCTTAAGTTGCACTAATGCCGGTGACGGTTCAATTATATTGTGTCCAAAAGATTTTGCTATTTCATAGCCGCTTCCGTCAGATCCAAGTTGAGGACTTGCTTTCCCTCCACAGCATAAAATCACTTTATCGGCATTATAAGCAATATCCTTACCTATAATACTGAATTTATCTTTACTTTTCCTTAATTCTTTAACCTCAAAGTCGGTGATTTCTTCAATTTTCAATCTTTCAGTTTCATATCTTAAAACATCCAGCACGCTTGAAGCCTGCAATGAATTGGGATACACTTTTCCGCTGCCATCAACATATGGGTAAATTCCTAAATTTTCAAAAAAGGATATTGTTTTGTTTAAGTCAAAAAAATTCATTGCATTTTCAGCATGTTTTAAATTTTTGCTGTGATACCGGTCAATTGACATGTTCATGTTAGTATAATTACATCTGCCGTTGCCAGTAGCCAATATTTTTTTTCCTACTTTATTCATTTTTTCATAAATTGTAACTTCAGCGCCATTTCTGGCTGCAACTATGGCAGCTACAAGACCGGAAGCACCTCCGCCGATAACAGCTATTTTCATTGTATCATTCCTTTATTATTCTTTATTCTTTAGTGGTTTATATGTTTTTATAATTTGTTCTGCAACTTTAAGACCATCTATTGAAGCAGACATTATTCCACCTGCATATCCAGAGCCTTCTCCGCATGGATAAATACCTCTTACATTACTCTGCAATTCATCGTCTCTTATAATTCTAAGAGGTGATGATGTCCTGGTTTCAACACCTGAAAGAACTGCATCAGGTCTGTCATAGTCAGTAAGCCAGTTGCCGAATGCTGATATTCCTTCTACAAGGCTTTCACACACATAATCAGGAAGGCAATCCCATAAATTTGCAAAAGTTGCACCAGGTCTGTAAGTTGGATAAATTTCTCCAAAAGAAGTAGAAACTTTCTTTTCTTTAAAATCTTTAAACAACTGCACTGGAGCATGATAATTTTTTCCGCCTATTTCAAAAGCTTTGCGTTCCCATTGTCTTTGGAATTCAATGCCTGCCAATGGGTCGTTTTCTCCTCCGAAGTCCCTCGGATTAATGGAAACAACTATAGCTGAGTTTGCATTTTCCAAATCTCTATCATGAAAACTCATGCCATTAGTCACAACTCCTCCTTTTTCAGAAGCAGATGCTGTAACAAGGCCTCCAGGACACATACAGAATGTATAAACACTTCTTCCATTTTTGCACTTGTGAACAAATTTGTAATCAGCCGGTCCAAGATTAGGATGACCTGCCATTTCTCCATATTGAGCTTCACTTATCATTTTTTGCGGATGTTCAATACGGACTCCAATAGAAATTGGCTTAGCAATAAGCTGCAATTTATCATTAAGCATTGCAAAAGTGTCTCTTGCGCTGTGTCCAATAGCTAATACTAATATATCAGTTTCTATTATGTCACTTTCTGTTACAATTCGGTATATACTGTTATCTTTTATTTTTATGTCATTTACACATTCTTCAAATCTAAATGTTCCACCAAGACTTATAATTTTCTTTCTTATTTTAACAAGAATATCTCTTAATAAATCTGTTCCTATATGAGGCTTGTTAACATAGGTAATTTCAGGTGGTGCTCCTGCTTCAACAAACTCTTCGAGAACTTTTTTTCCTCTTTTAGATCTATCCTTTATAAGCGTATTTAATTTACCATCAGAAAAAGTACCAGCTCCTCCTTCTCCAAATTGTATATTAGAGCTTTCATTTAATGTTCCGTTTTTCCAGAACTTTTCTATGTCTTTAACACGTTCCTTGACTTTTTTGCCTCTTTCCAGAATTATTGGATTATATCCCTTTTCTGAAAGGAGCAATGCACAAAATAAACCTGCCGGTCCGCTACCGACAATAACAGGTCTATTATTTAATGTTTTTTCTCCTGTTGCTTCAACTTCATATATGAAAGGTTCAACAACAGCTACATTATTGTTTCTCTTTGAAATTTTAATTTCATTGTGAAAATCCACATCCAAAGCATATATAAACATTATTTCGTCTTTTTTTCTAGCATCTATTGATTTTCTGAATACTGAAATAGATTTAATTTCTTCTTTTTTAACTTTCAATGACTCTGCAGCTTTTAATAATAAATCATCTTCCGTATGGTCAATTGGAAGTTTAACTTGCTGTATTCTTATCATTTATTACACCTCTTACTTTATTAAACAATTTTATCATTTTAGTTCTTTTGTAACTTTATTATTATAACATAATTTTAGAAATATTCTATGTAATTTTTTGAAACTTCATCATTCATAATATAGACATTTTTGCACATATTAATTACAGCTATGTTGCGTATTATATTACATTCTTATAAAGGAGAATTATATGAACTGTAAAAATAAATCAATATTATTGATGCTTTTTTCTGCATTAACTTTTTCTTCAATGCAGATAATAGTTAAACTGTTACCTGCTATTCCACTGATGGAGAAAGTATTTTTCAGAAATTTTATAGGTCTTGCACTATCTTATTTCATTATCAGAAAGAAAAATTTATGTTATTTTGGTCTCCCTGAAAATAGGAAAAATCTTTTCTTTCGATATTTTTTCGGTTTCACCGGCGTTATTTTATTCTTTTATGCCACAACACAAATGCTGGCAGCTGATGCTGCCATGCTAAATAAACTTTCTCCTGTTTTTGTGATTTTACTGGCACATTTTTTCCTTAAAGAAAAAATTAATAAAGTTAAAATTGTTGTACTCATTATTTCAATAATTGGAGCGTTGTTAGTAATTCAACCTCAATTTAATTCTTCAATGATTCCGGCTATTTCGGGTTTTATTTCTGCCATACTTTCTGGTGCTGCTTACATGTTCATCAGACTTATTGGTGATACGGAAAGTGTTTATACAACAGTATTCTTTTTTTCCTTTTTTTCTTCTGTAAGCTGCATTCCATTTTTCTTGATAGAATTTGCAATGCCTGATTTTTATGAACTGGTATTGCTTTTATTGCTGGGAATACTTGCAGCCTTAGGTCAAATAGCATTGACCTTTGCATACAATGGCTGCCCTGCTTCTGAAATATCAATTTATGATTATTCAAATATAATTTTTACATCCATCCTTGGATATGCTTTTTTATCAGAAGTTCCTGACACACTCAGCATAATAGGAGGAATACTAATATTATCTGCATCTGTTATTTTATATATTCACACAAAGAAACATAATAACAGTTAAATTTCTTTCCCGTCAATAGGACTTGACATTATTATATACGTTTCTGTATTTCCATAAAACTGAATTTTACCTACAAGTTCTTCAAGATGAGTCATCTCTCTCAAATATGCTTTCATAATCATGCTGTGAGGTCCTGTTACATGGTGGCACTCTACTATTTCTTCCGCCTTCTTAGCAAAATCCAGAAATTTTTCTTGTTTTTCCGGCTTTATTGATGCATTTATAAGAACACAAATTGGCTTTCCTACTTTTTCATTATTTACAACCGCTTTGTAACGCTGGATTATGCCTATATCCTCAAGTCTCTTTACTCTTTCAGCTACTGCCGGAGGGCTTAATGATACGACTTTTCCCAGTTCCTTCATTGAAATTCTTCCATCTTGCTGCAATATGCTGATTATTTTCGAATCTGTTTGGTCCATTGGAATACCACCTTATTTTATTAGTCATATGTTTTAAATAACTGTTATTAGTATGTAGCTCGTTTAAAACTATTATTTAAATTATGTGCAATTATATATTTACATGATATTATGGCATAATTAATATAATAAGCAAATATCTTGTATCCAATTGTTTCATAATCAAAATATTTTATTTTCAAATTAATATATACAACTTAAATGATTTATGTTATTATATCATACATACATAAATCATATCAAGAAAAAGCTTTATATAGTGTGCCAGAAGTTACAATTTTACAATTATTTTAAAGAATATTAGTGATTTAAATGATAATAATATTAATTAGAACATGTGAGGAGGAATTATGCCTAATTTAAAAATCACAGAGACGTCACTTAGAGACGGACATCAATCTCTGATTGCAACAAGATTAACTACAGAGGAAATATTGCCTATTTTATCCGAAATGGACAAAGCCGGATTTTATTCAATGGAAGTTTGGGGCGGAGCCACTTTTGATACATGTCTTAGATTCCTGGATGAAAATCCATGGGATAGACTTAGAAAAATACGAGCTAATGTTAAAAATACAAAGCTTCAAATGCTTTCAAGAGGACAAAATTTATTAGGTTATAAAAATTATCCTGACGATATAGTTGAGAGATTTTTAAAAAACGCAATTTATGAAGGAATTGATATAGTAAGAATATTTGATGCTTTAAATGACTTCAGAAACTTGAGAAAGTCAATAGAGGTTATTAAAGAAGAAGGGGCTCACTGTCAATGCGCCATATCTTATACAACCAGCCCGGTGCACACTACAGAATATTATCTGAAATTAATAAAAGATTTTGAAAATGCAGGAGCTGATTCTATTTGCATAAAAGATATGTCTGGAATTTTACTTCCATATGAAGCTTATGACTTGGTAAAAGCAATAAAGGAAATAACAGAGCTGCCTTTGGAATTCCACACTCATTGCACAAGCGGCGTAGCTCAAATGACAATGCTTAAAGCAATTGAAGCCGGTATAGATATTGTTGATACAGCCATATCTCCATTGTCTTCCGGAACATCACAGCCTGCTACAGAATCACTTGCTTTATCAATGAAAGGTACGCAGTGGGATCCTGAGCTTGATTTTAACAAGCTTAATAATATTGCAGATTATTTCAAGGAAGTAATGAAGAAATACCAGGATAACGGCACTTATAATATGAAAGTATTGATGACAGAACCTAAAACTTTGCAGTATCAAATTCCTGGAGGAATGCTGTCAAATATGATATTCCAAATGAAAACTCTCAATGCCAGCGATAAATTTGATGCTGTGCTTAAAGAAGTTCCTAAAGTCAGGGAAGATTTGGGATTTCCTCCTCTTGTAACTCCAATGAGTCAAATGGTTGGAGCACAAGCTGTGTTTAACGTAATATCTGGAGAAAGATATAAAATAATTCCAACAGAAATAAAAAATTATGTAAAAGGATTGTACGGAAAATCTGCTGCACCTATTTCTGATGAAATAAAAAATATTATCATTGGAGATGATGAAGTAATTGCAGTCAGACCGGCAGATTTGTTAAAAGACGGATTTGAACATTTAAAAGATGAAATTGGTGATTTGGCACAATCTGAACAGGATGTATTGTCCTATGCATTGTTCCCGGCGATAGCCAAAGATTTCTTTGAAAAAAGAAAATCTTTGTCAGTAAACATGTCCATAGGACAAATTTAATACAAAGACAATAAATGGGCTGTTGAACTAAGAAGTTAGTGTAACGGTCTTCTTTTGTGATTTGCTATTTTATATTCTATAAAAATCTATTCTTCGCAGAATGGAAGTGTGCTTCCGCCTGCTGGCATTACTATAATATTAGCTTTTTCGCCGTATTTTTCTAAAGCACTGTCAACAGCATCCTGAAGCTGGCTGAAATATTTGAAACCCATTTGTTCAATTGCAGCATCGTCATAATCCGTAACCATGTATATTTTAGCTTTCATCAGTGTCATCGCAATGGCAGCAGCCTTATGCCCACCCAGCACGAAATTTTCTTTTATTTCTTTTACCATCTGTTCTTTAGTCTTGGTCATCATCCACTCTTCGAAAATAGAATTTTCAAAGCCTTCCTTGCATGATGCACAAAGAATTATTGTTCCTCCGTCCTTTACCGCATGTCTTGCATTGTCCAAGGCTTTCTGCGCCTGATAAATGTTAATGTCTTTTGGATATCCTCCAGGAGAAACAATCACAACATCTGCTTTTTCTTTGATGTTAATTTTGTACATTGCATCCAAAGCACGGCATGCAGCTCTGTGGGCATCAATGTAATGCCCTGCGAAGGCTCCCTCTATTGTTTTGTCCGATGCCTGCAAAACATTAAAAATAAAATCAATTTTAATGTGTTCTCCAACTTCGTCAATGTCCTGCCTTACAGGATTTGTGTCAAGATTTCCTGCATAGGAACCTTCCTTTACCATGTTTGAATGGTTAGCCTGAATTGCAGCGTAACTTGAAACTCCCGGCATAATGGCCTTTGCTCCGCCTGAGTATCCTGCAAAATAATGATACTCAACATTTCCAAGACACACTATCTTGTCAGAATCGGCAACAGGTGTAAAAATGTCTACCGGAGTGCCATTCTTGCATACTCCGAAGTTTTTGCAGCTTTTCATATCGCTGTCTATTACTTTTATTTTTTTATAAACTTCTTCACCAACCAGGTGTATTTTCTCTTCTACAGTATGCTTTCTGTGGCTCCCAAGAGCAATGACAATTGTTATATCATCTGAGTTTACATTTCCCTTTTTAAGTTCTTCCAGAATATATGGAAGAACAACATTGCTTTTTAAAGGTCTTGTAATGTCGCTGGTTATTATAACAACCTTGTCACCTGCTTTTGCGATTTTTTTCAGCGGTTCTGAATTTATGGGGTTTTTTAAAGCTTCCCTTATTATATAATCCTCTGAATAATTGTTATCAACCGCATTGGGCATCAATATTTCTGTGGAATGCTTGTCGTTTATATATGCATATACGTAATCTCTATCTTTTTTTAATTTAATTTCCAATTTATACCTCCATCAAAGTTAAATTTCAAAACTGTTTAAGGTTTTTATAAGCAGCTCACCGCCTTCGTCCCATCTCATAATTCGTAATAATCATTTTTCATTGCTGTAAATTTTTCTTTGTATAGGCTTCTTCCCTTAAGTATACTATTTTCTAGAGGCTAGTAAAGTCTTTTCTGCTAAATATATTTTACGCCAAGCACGTACAATTGTACACACTCGGCGCTATAATTTTCTAGTTATTTCTTGAAACTCCTGAATCAACTGCAGCCTTGTATACAGCCTTTGACACGGTTTCTCCCACACGGCTGTCAAAAGGAGGAATAATTATATATTCATCATTCAATTCGTTTTCACTGACAAGCTCTGCAATAGCCCTTGCTGCTGCAATTTTCATTTCCTCATTTATGTCGGATGCTTTTGCATCAAGCGCTCCCCTGAAAATGCCCGGGAATGCAAGGACGTTGTTTATCTGATTTGGAAAGTCAGATCTTCCCGTTCCTACTATTCTAGCTCCGGCTTTTTTAGCCAGCTCCGGCATAATTTCAGGATCAGGGTTTGCCATAGGAAACACAATTGAATTTTCTGCCATTGATTTTATCATTTCTTCTGATACAATATCCTTGACAGACACGCCAACAAAAACATCTGCGCCTTTCATAGCATCAGACAGGCTTCCTTTTCTTTTTCCCTTATTGGTCATTTCAGCTATTTCCTGATGTACCCAGTTGCTGTATTTTTCGTCTGAATTCAGTATTCCCTTGCTGTTGCAGGCAATTATTTCTTTAACTCCAACGGATAGAAGCATTTTTATTATGGCAGAACCGGCAGCGCCTGCTCCGCTTACAGCAACTGTAATTTCACTGAAATTTTTCCCGACTATTTTCAATGCATTAATTAATGCAGCCGTTACAACTACTGCTGTTCCATGCTGATCATCATGAAATACCGGAATATTGAGCTCTTTTTTTAATCTTCTTTCTATTTCAGCACATCTTGGAGATGAAATGTCTTCAAGATTAATACCACCGAATACCGGCTCAATCATTTTTACTGTCCTTACAATATCTTCAACATCTTTTGAAGCAATGCATATAGGGAAAGCATCAACTCCTGCAAACTGCTTGAACAATACAGCTTTTCCTTCCATAACAGGAAGCCCTGCTTCAGGTCCGATGTCGCCAAGTCCTAAAACAGCACTGCCGTCGGTTACAATAGCTACCAAATTTCCTTTTGCTGTATATTTGTAAATGTCATCCTTATTTTTGTAAATCATCCTGCATGGTTCTGCAACTCCCGGTGTATATGCAGTTGATAAATCATAAGCGCTTTTTACAGGAACTTTGCTGCAAACTTCTATTTTGCCTCTCCATTGTTCATGTAGTTTTAAAGCTTCTTCTTGTATGTTCATTCTAATCCACATCCCTTTCAATTGAAATTATACTGTTTACAATTACTTTTAGCCTGAACCCGGCTAATTATAAAATCTCTTTTAATATAGTGACAATGTGTTCAGTGCTCTCAGCAATGCGAACTCC
>JBASLQ010000087.1:0-4131 GCA_049656425.1 Sedimentibacter sp. | reverse complement strand
CACATATGAACCTCCATATATTATTTATTTATAATAAGCCTTTAAAAAATTATGATATAAGCTTATTTATTGCCGTTTTCACAAGCTTCCGCAACTGCTTTAGCATCAGCATCAGCATCAGCAACTTTATTGTTAAATGGTCCTGGAATTATGAAATTATCTGCAAGCTAATCATCTGAAACAAGACCTGCTATGGCATATGCAGCAGCTTTTTTCATTTCTTCTGTTATTTGTTTTGCTCTGCAGTCAAGTGCTCCTCTGAATACTCCGGGGAAAGCAAGCACATTGTTTATTTGATTGGGGAAATTACCTCAATTTTGCCTTTGAATGCTTCATGCATTTTTAATGATTCTTCATTATAGTTCATCTTTTTCTCCTTCAAGCCATTTTTGTCCTGTATTTATTTGTCGTTGTACTTCTGTTGGAGCTGTACCGCCAAATGATACTCTCCCATTTATGCATCCTTCCATTGTTAAATCAGGAAGAAGAGATATACTGATTCTTTTATCAATATTTTTAAGTTCTTCATCTGACAAATCACTAAAATCCTTGTTGTTCATTTCGCAATATCTAACCATCTTGCCCACTATTTCATGAGCTTCTCTGAATGGTATGTTATTTTTTACAAAATGCTCAGCTATGTCTGTTGCATTTAAAAATCCCTTTTTCAAATGTTTCTGCATATTTTCCAAATTAAATTCAGTTTTTTCAATCATTTTTGCAAATACTAACAAACTCTTTTTCAATGTGTCAACAGTATCAAACAAGCCTTCTTTATCTTCTTGAAAATCCTTGTTATATGCAAGAGGAGTTCCTTTCATAACTGTGAGGAGCTGTACCAAATTTCCATAAACTCTGCCTGTTTTTCCTCTTAAAAGTTCTGCCATATCCGGATTTTTCTTTTGAGGCATAATGCTGCTTCCTGTACAAAAGCTGTCATCAATTGATATGTAACTGAATTCTTGTGAATTCCAATAAACAAATTCTTCTGCAAAACGGCTTATATGCATCATGCAAATTGAAGCATCGCTCATGAATTCTAAAATATAATCTCTGTCACTTACTGAATCCATGGCATTTTCAGTAACATATTTAAATCCCAGAAGTTCTGCTGTTCTGTAACGGTTTATAGGAATTGTTGTTCCTGCCAATGCACATGACCCAAGAGGATTATAATCGGTTCTTTCCAATGACTGCTTAAATCTTTCAATATCTCGTTTAAACATCTGAAAGTATGCCATTAAGTGAAAACCTATTGTTACTGGCTGAGCATGCTGCATATGTGTGAACCCAACCATAATTTTATCGCAATACTTTTCTGCTTTTTCAATGAGCACTTGTTCCATAAACTTTAAATTTTCCAGAATTTCATTTATTTCTTTTTTTACATAAAGTCTTGTATCAACAGCAACCTGGTCATTTCTGCTTCTTGCTGTATGAAGCTTTTTACCTGTATCTCCAAGTCTTTTAATCAAGATACTTTCAACTGCCATATGTATATCTTCATCATGAACATTGAATTCAATCTGACCATTTTCAATTTCTGTTTTTATTTCTTTCAATGTTTCAACTATTTTATTTTTTTCTTCTTCATTGACAATTCCTTGTTCACAAAGCATTGTAACATGAGCTATGCTTCCTGCAATGTCACAATCATACAGTCTTTTGTCAAAAAATATGGATGCATTGAATTCTTCAACAATTTCATCCATTCCTTTTTCAAATCTTCCACTCCATAGATTTGCCATCATATTCTCCTAATTAATTAATAATAAAATGATAAAATTTTGCTAATATTTAATAGCTCGTTGTTATTTATGCACAATTAGTTATTAATTATCATTTAATAAGATTTATTATATCATACTTGAGCTATTCTTCAAGCCTTTATTTTTTATACAAAAAAATTGCCGGCAATACCGGCAATTTTTATATCAATAATTAAATTTTAATATGGTTTAGTATATAATTGGAAGTGTGCTTGTGGATGATTACAAACTGAACATACCATTGGAGCTTCAGGACCAACATGAATATGTCCGCAGTTGTCACATTGCCAAACAACTTCTCCTTCTCTTTTAAATACTTTGCCTGTTTCAATATTTTCAAGAAGTTTTAAGTATCTTTCTTCATGACCTTTTTCTATTGCAGCTACACCGTCAAACAAATAAGCTATTTTATTGAAGCCTTCTTCTTTTGCATCTTTAGCAAAATTTGCATACATATCGGTCCATTCATAGTTTTCACCAGCTGCTGCATCTTTTAAATTAGCAGTAGTTTCGCCGATTCCATCATGTAATAATTTAAACCATAATTTTGCGTGTTCTTTTTCATTTCTTGCTGTTTCTTCAAAATATTTGCTAATTTGAACATAGCCGTCACTTTTAGCTTTGCTTTGATAGTATGAATACTTTACATGCGCCTGAGATTCACCTGCAAATGCAGTCATTAAATTTTGTTCTGTTTTACTACCTTTTAATTCCATGTATACACCTCTTCAGAAATTTATTTATCCAATAAAGGCAAATCCTGCCGTGGATAGTAAAGTTAATTGAAAAATATTTCCATAAATCAAATTATATATTATTTTATTGTATGATACAATATTTAAATGAAAATATTTTTCCACTTAACCTTAACAATTAATATATACCCATTATTTTAAATTCTAATCATTAATTATGCTGTACATCTCTTTATATTCATCTTTCATAACATGTTCAAGAACTTGTTCTACCTTGATTTTCATAGGCTTAGAGCCAAATATAATTTCAATTTCATCGCCTGTATTTATTTCAGTTCCTGGTTTTGCAGCTTTTCCATTTACCAATACCCTGCCTTGCTCACAAGCTTCCTTAGCAATAGTTCTTCTCTTAATGACACGTGCATTTTTTAAATATTTATCTATTCTCATATTACAACTCCAATTCTACCGTCTGCAGCATTATTGTTATTCTGATATATTTTTTAGTTTCTCAGCCTGATCAGAAGTTAACAGAGCTTCTAACATTTCAGTTATGTCTCCATCTATGAATGAATCAAGCTTATATAAAGTCAATCCAATTCTGTGATCACTCACTCTTCCTTGAGGAAAGTTGTATGTTCTTATTCTTTCGCTTCTGTCACCTGAACCTACCTGGCTCTTTCTTTCTTGTGCCTGTTCATCATTTTGTTCCTGCAGATATTTATCGTAAAGTTTTGCTTTAAGAACTTTAAATGCTTTATCTTTGTTTTTCAGCTGTGATTTTTCATCCTGGCATGAAATTACAATGCCTGTTGGTATGTGTGTCAGTCTTACAGCTGAGTCGGTAGTGTTAACGCACTGTCCGCCGTTTCCTGATGAACGGAACACATCTACTCTTACATCATTTGGACCTATCTCTACATCTATATCATCTACTTCAGGCAATACTGCAACTGTAGCTGATGATGTATGAATACGTCCGCTTGATTCGGTGTCCGGAACACGTTGTACTCTGTGAACTCCACTTTCATATTTAAGCTTTGAATATGCTCCTTTTCCTTTTATAGAGAATATAACTTCTTTATATCCGCCTATTCCTTGCTCATTTGTAGAAATGAATTCAGTTTTCCAGCCTTTTCTTTCTGCATATCTCAAGTACATACGCAGTAAATCTCCGGCAAATAAACCTGCTTCGTCTCCTCCTACACCTGCTCTTATTTCAACTATAACGTCTTTATCATCATTTGGATCTGTAGGAAGCAGTAATATTTTAATTTCTTCTTGTAACTGTTCATATCTTACAGTTAATTCCTTAACTTCTTCTTTTACCATGTCTTTAAAGTCATCATCTAACTTTTCCTGAAGCATTTGTTTTGACTCTTCAAGCTGTCCTTGCACATCTTTAAATTCAGTATATTTTGTAACTATAGGCTCAAGCTGTGCTTGTTCCTTCATAAGCTTTTGCAGCTTCTGAGAATCTCTTAAAGTTTCAGGGTCTGAAATTTTCTCGCTCAATTCTACATATTTATCTCTTAATACTTCTAATTTATCTAACATTTTCTACCTCTTTTAATATCCATTTTAATTAATCTAATGCGCAGTCTCGTTCACCAAATTATCTATTCGCTATCGCTCATATAATTTGGGAACTCGTTGCGGTTGACCTA
>JBASLQ010000086.1:0-3933 GCA_049656425.1 Sedimentibacter sp. | reverse complement strand
CTCTCAGGATGATATACCTGTCCCTTCTCAATACCTTCTGCCATTTCTGACAGCTGCTGCTCCTCGTTTTTTGCAATGAGTATTTCATTTTCTAGATTACTTATCTTGTCATCGAAAGTTTTAATTAAAAATTAATTTTCAAATATTTGATTTTCGGGTATTTCGTACATTGATAAAATTTTCAAACATATTTCTTTTTCATCTTTAAATTTGCTATACTTTTTGTTAAAATCATTCAATTTATTTGATAATTTCTCCAATAAAGCAGCAATTTCCTCTTTATCCTCTTGTATTTCATCATTTTTTTGCCTAATTTCCTCAAGACGTTTCTGGCAGGAATCCAATTCAGACTGCAATCTTGTTTCATAGCTTTTCAGCCCGACGTTTTTGTTTTCAATTTCTTTTTCATCTATCTCTTCCAAAAGATTTCTAGAAAAGTTGACCTCTAAGTCTCTAAATGCATTTTTTTCATATTCTTTAAACAATTTAATGCCTTTGTTTAACTCTCCTTCATCCTTGGCATACTTGCTTATAGTTTCCCTCCCTGTCTTTAAATGTTCAGTTAAATTTGAAATTTTATCGTTATTTGATGAAATCAAATTATTAAGGCTTGCCAAATGTTCTTCATTATCATTTCTTTTTTTGCCGTATATAATTTTCAATGAGTATTTTAGAGAATCCAGTCTTTCTATAATAGGAACATTGATAATCTCGTTTTTTAAATCAGTATAATCTTTTTTTATTTCAGCTTTTTTATACTCGCAATAAACTCTTGGCGAAAAAGAAGTCATTCCTTTTGATTTAATCGGTATTATTTCGTTTTTTTCAATCATTGCATCAATAGCTTCTTTCAAATCTGTATAAGAATCTATATTAAAGCTATCCATTATTGTTTTGTATGTGAATCGTTTGTTTTTTATTTTATTCAAATTATACATTTCAATATCCTTTTCTTAATATTCTCCAATCACCCAGCTAATAGTAAGTCTTTTATTTTTCTTATAACAGCGTTTGTAATCTGTGTTACTACTGCTTTATTTCCACTCAATTCTGTATAAAATGCTGCCTTTTCTTCATCTCCAGATATAGTGCCATCCAAAAGCCCGTCAGTAATTTTCGAAGAAACTTTGTCTGCAACAGCGGCTTCATACGCACTGGAGCTACTGTCACGTACATTTACAACAAGTGAATCATCCGAGCTTAAATTTTCTACCATTTCATTGAGCTCCTTATCTGCTTTTGCATACTTTAAGTTAAATTTCTCAACAATGTCATTAATCAATGAAAAAGTCTTTTGATTAAGTGCAACCTCTGTAGATAATTTTTCCAAAGCTGTATCTTGGGTTTTTAGTAAAATAGAAGCTTTTTCATTAGCAAGATGTGTAGAAAAATCAATAAGTTCAACTAATTCTGCCGGGTCAATTACTTCACTTTCTTCTTTTTCATGCAACACGTTATATAACACATCGAAAACCATAGCAAGCTTTTTCATATCTTCATTCCATGAATTATAAACTGTAGATATATAATAGAATAACTTACTGAATTTATTTAACTCTGCTACAAATAGTTTCTGCGCCTTTTTCTCCAGCTTCTCACAAGATTTACTAACTACCGCAATCAAATAAGTTAATTCACCGGAATTTGAACTATCAGAAGCAATGTTTTGATAAATTTGTTCAATTTGACTTTGAGTTACAACATAGTAATCTAAAATTTTATCGCGTTTTGCAAAAAGTATATTGGGATCAGTTTCATTTTCAGTTGGCAAATAAATCTCACCGCCATAAAACTCCGTAAAATAAGCTCTGATATCCTCAATTTTATTTACAAAATCCATTACAAAAGTGCGTTTGTTTTTTGCAGGTCTGTTAAGTCTTGAGATTGTTTGAACAGCTTTTACAGCACTGCCAAGCTTTTTATCTATATACATTATACATAACTTGCTTTCATCAAAACCTGTTTGAAGTTTGTCAGCAACAATAATAATTCTAAGGTCATCATTGTTGGCAATGATGCTTTTGATATCATAAGGCACACCATTTTCTCGGTATCCTTTGTTCATATCTTCCTCGGTAAATTTCGTACCATCCAATTCAATAGTTCCGGTAAATGCAACACAAGCCCGAAAATTGCAGGCACGTTTTTTCAAATATTCATCAACCGCTAATTTATAACATACTGCATGTTTTCTAGATGGCGTAATAATCATGGCCTTTGCTTTACCTGACAGCCAGGTGCTCCTGTAATCAGTAAAATCATCCATAATGATTTTAATTTTTGTATTAACGACTTCATCAGATGTCGTTATATGATTAAATATAACCTGTTGTGATTTGCTGGCATTATATTCAACGCCATCTTCTTTTATGGTTTTTACTTTATACTGTTCTGTATATTTTGTATAACAAAGCAGGGGATTCAAGATAAATCGTTCCTCAATCGCTTGCTTCATAGAATATTTATCAAAATAAGTCTTGCCAATTAATTTTCTTGTTCCAAATAGTTCTACTGTTTCTTTTTTTGGTGTAGCCGTAAATGCAAAATAGCTGACATTTTTTGTTGATTCAATTAAGCCTTTATTTTTTATAAGCTGATTTTGCCCGTCTTCTAATTCCTCATAGGCATTATCTATTTCAACAGATTCTTTAAGGGATTTTCCTGTAAGTGTTTCTGAAGCCTTTGATAAGGACTTGCCTGCTGTAGAAGAATGAGCCTCGTCAATAATAATTGCATACTTTCTGTTTTTGTACTGCTTAATATCATTAAGAACAGGTCCAAATTTTTGTAAGGTAGTTACAATGATATATCCCCCATCATTTAACATTTTAAGCAAATCTCTTGATGTTGTGTCAATATGCTGTGCTACACCTTTTTTGCCGTCAAGTGTCATAATTTCCGCACCAAGCTGACCGTCAATAACTGTTCTATCGCTTATTATTATAACAGTATTGATATCTTGGTTATTGATAAGTCTTTTGGCAAGCCAAGCAATTGTTTTTGTTTTTCCGCTGCCTGCACTATGCCAAATTAAATATCTGCCACCAACACCATTTTTATTTACATCCTCTTCAGCACGCAAAACAGCACGGAGCTGATGATAACGTGGAAAAATCATATTTCCATCATCATCAATAAACATAAATTCGCGAATAATGCGAAGCAGCATATCTTTTTGCAATATTTCTTCCCACAAATAACTAGTAGAGTGCTTGCCTTCTACAACATGGTTTCCGCCACCTTCATTGTCACCTTGGTTAAAAGGCAAAAAATTTGTATCTTTTTTATCAAGTTTTGTTGTCATAAATGCAACAAGCTCATCTACTGCAAAATAGGCAAGAGTACGTTTATTGAAAGAAAAACACAACTGATTAGGATCACGAGTATCTTTAAATTGTTTTGTACCTTCAAATCCTGCCTTCTGACCCGCTGTTTGTTTTTTTAACTCAATCATAACGACAGGAATACCATTGATAAACAAGGCAAGGTCAACACGAAAACTATCCTCTTTATCTTCATAGGCAAATTCACGTCGAACAGAAAAAATATTTTTTTCGTACAACGCAAGGTTATCGGACATGGCATTAAGCCCTGTCTTAAAATAGACAAGGCTAAATTTTGTATTGCTTGCATAATCTTCAACCCATTCAGATAATGATTTTAAAAGTCCCCGATTTTCAATTTTATCGCACAGCAGCTCAATATATTTATCTTTATATGCTTTGCCATATGTCTCTTTGAGTTTTTGAAGTTCCGTTGTCTGTGTTGACTCTAAGAACTCGAATACCTTTGCCGCATCCAATGCGTGTTTATAGTCATAATCAGATTTTTTACTTTCAACATATCCATGTGTTAAAAAATAATTAAATATTTCATCTCTAAATGGGTTTTCTTTCAAGTTTTCTTCTGCCATTAAATTCACTCCCTCTTATC
>JBASLQ010000085.1:0-7069 GCA_049656425.1 Sedimentibacter sp. | reverse complement strand
AATAATGCTTTTGTAAAAACAAAACCGATAAAAATATTGTTGGAGGATATGGAAATGAAGCTTCTTGAAGAAGCACTGCTGATTTCTAAGGGGAATGTAAAGAAGGCAGCAGAATACTTAGAAATTCCACGCCAAACACTGCAACAAAAGATGAAAAAGTATAAATTAAATGAAGCTAAAAATTAAAAAAAGCCGTAAAACGGGCAAATACTGTTTAGTACATGCCGTAATTACGGCATTATTAGTATAAAGGTATGTAAAATTAGGTGAAGCTATAATTGCGTCTTATGAAAGCGATGCCGTAAATGCGGCATCGCTTTCGTGATTGTTAATACTTAATATAATTCAAATTAATAACAACTATTAAAATTTGCTGCTAATTTGAATAAAAATACCAGAGATAGGGCAAAAGCCCTTTTTTTATCTAATTATTTCCAAAATATTAAATGCATTAAGTCAAATATTTCAAAAAAGAAGTACAAGACTTGGCATATAAATTGCTATATATTATATTTGAATTAAATAAAAACTACAATCTAAAAGGAGGAAATATTAAAACAAGTATATATAAAAATATTTTAAATTTAAAAAATAGAGAGGAGATTACATGAAAACAAGAATTATAGCGATTTTAATGGCAGCAATAATGGTTGTTGGAACCATTTCAGGTTGCTCAGCTAACACAACTAAACCAAACGAGCCTAGCACCCAAGAACCTGCAGGTAACGGTACCGCAGAACCTGCTGCTGATAAAGCTATCAGACTTAGACTTACTGCTTCGTTGGCATCACTTGATTGGGAACAAACTACGAACACACGTGATATGAAGGTTTGGCATCAAATGTTTGAAGGCCTTTATGGTATGGATGAAGCAAACAATGGCTACTATCAAGAACTGGCAAAAGAAGTAAATCTTAGCGAAGATAAAAAAGTATACACTATTACTCTTCAAGACGGAGTTAAATTCCAGAATGGTGACGACTTGAAGGCTTCTGACGTTGTATTCAGTTATAATCGTGCTATGAAAAACAGCAGATTCAACTATCTGACATCTATGATTGCCGGTGTTGAGGCTGTTGATGACAGTACTGTTAAGATTACATTGGATAATCCATATTCTCCTATTGACCATACTTTCTACTGCATTAAAATAATAAGTGAGAGAGAAGTTGCTGAGCAAGGTGATAAGTTCGGTACCATTCCGCACAAAGCCGGAACAGGCGCTTATTACGTAACTGAATATAATGTTGCAACCGGAGTAAAACTTCAAGCTTTTGAGGATTATTGGAGAGGCGCTCCTGCTATTAAAGCGATAGATTATATTGTTATTTCTGATGAATCTGCAGCAGTTATCGCTTATGAAAATAATGAACTTGATTATTTTGAAGATGCCCCTTTATCAGATTGGAAATCGCTGTCTGAAGTTGCAGGCGAAAACAACACATTAATCAAGGGCAATAACATTATGTTTATGGCAATCAACTATTTATCCGCAACAAATAACAATGTTCTTGCTAATGACAAGGTGCGTCAGGCAATATTCTACGCTGTGAATAAAAATGATATAAATCTTGCAGTCAGTGATGGTTACGGTACTGAAGCAACTCAGTATATGCCTTCAGAATATGTAGCAACTTCACCAGTTGATGGGTTTAAGACATATGACTATGATCTTGAACAAGCTAAGAAACTGCTTGCTGAAGCAGGATTTCCTAATGGAGTTGATGTAGGAACTATTTTGACTTACGGTTCTGCTACATCCAATAACGCCAAGATGGCGCAAGTATTGCAAGCTAACCTTGCAGAAGCTGGAATCACTGCAGCTGTATCTGTAATGGAAGCTGCAGTTGTAACACCGAAGCTTTATGCACAGGATTATGATCTTTGTGTATTCGCAGATTCTGGAAACTACGACTATAACAATATCCGTCAACAAGTGCACAGTGAATCAACAGGAATGTATGTTGTGAAGTACAAGGATGGTCCATTTGACTGGCAGCGTATTGAAGAACTTGTAGATCTGGGTGTTTCTACAGTTGATGTTGATCAACGCCGTACTTACTATACAGAATTATGGTCTATAGTTATGGATTCAGCAACTATTCTGCCTTGTCTGCACAGACCAGTGGCAATTGTATGGGCTGCTGACTTGAATATTGGCGATCCTGTTCCAACTTTTTATAAAATTCGTACATTTAGCTGGAAATAAATTTATCAATAATTGTTAAATGCTGATTAATCCAAGAATTATATCAGCATAAGAAAGAACTCAGGGCATTTCCGCGGTTCATGCTGCAGGGATGCCCGTGAATTTAAAACAATACAGTAAGGAGACAAGAAAATGTATAGATATATAATCAAAAGATTATTGTTCCTTATACCTACTATTTTAGGAGTTGTGTTTATCATTTTTTTGGTAATGAATATCACTCCGGGTGATCCGGCTCGTGCATTGCTTGGTGCTTCTGCACCGCAAGCTGACATAGACGCTATGAATCATGAATTGGGATATGATTTGCCGTTTTTACAGAAATATTTTAACTACATTAAAAACATGGTAGTAAACAGGGATTTTGGAGTATCTTATTTTACAAAACAGTCAGTTTTTGATGAGATTTGGCCACGTTATTTAGTTACAATAAAACTTGCACTCATGGGAGTTGTTCTTTCATCTGCAATCGGAATACCTTTAGGAATCAGTGCTGCTGTCAAGCAATATTCCATGTGGGATACGATTCCATCCATCCTTGCTTTCTTAATAGCTGCAATACCGTCATTCGTGCTAGGCATGCTGCTGTTGTTTGTATTTTCATTAAAATTGAATTGGCTGCCATCCTATGGCATTGCTTCATATAAAAACTATATAATGCCTGCCCTTGCAATTTCTATTCCGCCGGCTGCAATGAATATGAGATTTACTAAATCTTCTATGCTGGAATCAATCAGGCAGGACTTTGTTCGTACCGCACGTGCAAAAGGCGCTCCTGAAAATGTGGTTATTTGGAAACATGCACTAAAAAATGCACTGTTGCCGGTTATTACTAACATAGGATTAAGTTTGGGAACTCTTATAGCTGGAGCAGTTGTTGCTGAAAAACTGTTTTCAATTCCCGGTATTGGCAGTTTGATTGTAGACCGCATTACTTACAAAGACGAACCTGTTATTATTGCAGGAACAATATTGATTGCAGTGTGCTTCACTATCGTTATGCTAATAGTTGACTTAATATATGCGTATATTGATCCTAGAATAAGGGCTAAATATGCGAGAACAAAGGAGTGAGACTATGGAAAATATGACAACGAATGATGTTCTAAACAATGAGGAAATGTTTAAAAAACAAAGCCAGACAAAAGAAATATGGCGCAGATACAAGAAGAGCAAGGGAGCCGTTATTGGTTTGATCATGCTAACTGCTATTTTGCTTGTTCTTATTTTTGCTGATTTTATTGCTCCTTATGAACTTGGAACTAAGCAAGACCTCGTAAATAAGCTGTCTCCGCCGTCAGCGGAGCATATCATGGGAACGGATTCTTACGGCAGGGATGTGTTCTCACGAGTCATACATGGCGGCAGAACGTCACTAAGTATTGCAATTTTAGCTACAATATCATCGTGCATACTTGGAAGCGCTTTGGGTGCTATTGCAGGTTATTTTGGCGGAAAAGTTGACAGCATCATCATGAGAGCTTTGGATATTTTCATGTCCGTCCCTGATATTCTTTTTACCATGGCTGTGGTATTTGCACTTGGTGCTAACTTTTTCAACCTGCTTGTTGCATTGACTTTAGCATATTTTACAAATTACGTCAGACTTGTTCGTTCACAGGTTCTTAACCTTGCAGAACTGGATTATGTTGAAGCTGCCAGAGCCGGAGGCTCAAACAGCACTCGCATTATCATATCTCATATACTGCCTAATGCAATGGGCGTTATAATTGTCAATACGACCCTTAATGTTTCAAAGATTATTTTGTATGAGTCAACATTAAGCTTTTTAGGTTTGGGAATGCCGCCGCCGGCACCGGAATGGGGCTTAATGCTTTCTGAAGCACGTGAATTTATGCGTACTGCTCCGCATTTACTGTTTTTTCCAGCCTTGGCAATAGTATTATCGGCATGTTCAGTCAACCTGATAGGTGATGGTTTGCGTGATGCTCTCGATCCGCATTTAAAATCCTAATTTACATTATTTGAAAAGAAGTAAGCATTGAAAGGAATGTAATATTATGAGTGAAATGATTTTGGATATTAAGGACTTAACAGTCATTTATAAAACTGACTTGGAAACAGTTCAAGCAGTTAACGGCATAGATCTTAAAATCGGTAAAGGTAAAACACTGGGACTAGTAGGCGAAACTGGAGCCGGGAAAACTACAACAGCATTATCTATTCTGCGGTTGCTTCCAAGCAATACAGGCAGAATTTTAAAAGGTTCTATTAAATTTAATGGTATAGATATTCTTGACTTGGAAGAACACAAAATGCGTGATATTCGCGGTGACAAAATAGCAATGGTTTTTCAGGATCCTATGACAAGTTTGAATCCTGTTATGACTGTCGGCGAGCAAATTGCAGAAGCAATCATTTTGCACAGTGATAAACTCAGCAAGGATAATATAGAGAAACGTGTTGAAGAATCACTTAGCATGGTAGGAATACTGCCTTCAAGAAAAATCGATTATCCCCATCAATTTTCCGGAGGCATGAAGCAGCGTGTAGTTATTGCAATGGCCCTAGCATGTGAGCCTGAACTTCTGATTGCAGATGAACCTACCACAGCCCTTGATGTCACAATACAGGCTCAGGTGCTTATGATGATTAAAGAACTGAGGGATCGTCTTGGCACTTCAATGCTTATGATTACTCATGACTTGGGAATCGTTGCACAAATATGCGATGATGTTGCAGTCATGTATGCAGGTGAGATTGTTGAATCCGGCTCTGTCGAGGCTATATTCCTAAACAAAAATCATCATCCGTATACTGAAGGCTTGTTTGGTTCCATTCCAAGCCTTGATTCCCGCTCAAAACGATTGACGCCCATTATGGGTCTGATGCCTAACCCGTCTGACTTACCGGAGGGTTGTGTATTTGCTCCAAGGTGCAAATATTGCATGGATATATGCACAAAAGTGCATCCAAAAAATATATTTGATGGCACGCATTCTTTGCGCTGTCATCTATTCGATGAAGAATTGAGTGCAGAACAGAAGAAAGGGGGAAAGTGCAATGAATGATAGCAGAACTCCGTTGATTGAAACTGTAGAGTTGAGAAAGCTTTTTAAACTGAACGGCGGCGCTAAGCTGCATGCTGTTGATGGTATAAATCTTAAAATTTATGCCGGCAAAACAGTGGGCGTAGTAGGCGAATCGGGATGCGGCAAAAGCACGTTGGGCAGGTCTATACTCAGGCTGATTGAACCTACTTCAGGCAAAATTCTGTATAACGGACAAAATATAATGGAATACAGTTCAGGAAAAATGCGTGATCTTCGAAAAGATTTGCAGATAATTTTTCAAGATCCTTATTCAAGCATTGATCCTCGTAAGTCTTTAATAGAAGTTATTGCAGAGTATATGTTTATACACAAAATGTATAAAAGCAGAGTTGAAATATACAATCATGCTGCAAAATTGATGGATCTTGTTGGTTTAGCGCGTCGTTATGCGAATTCATATCCTCACGAACTTGATGGGGGACGACGTCAGCGTATTGGAATTGCTCGTGCTCTCTCATTGAATCCTAAATTTATTGTTTGTGATGAACCTGTTTCAGCACTGGATGTATCAATACAAGCGCAGATATTGAATCTGCTTATGGATCTTGAAGATGAGCTGGGACTGACTTATATGTTCGTAACACATGATTTGAGTGTCGTTAAGCATATTTCAGACAAAATTATGGTTATGTATCTTGGTCAAGCTGTGGAAATGGCACCTTCTGATGAATTGTTCGCTAATCCGCTGCATCCTTATACTAAGGCGCTGTTGGCAGCGATACCTGTTGCAGATCTTTCTAAGAGGAACAAAGATTTAAAGGTTATAAGAGGAGAAGTCAGCAGCCCTATTAATGTAAAACCGGGCTGTAGATTTGCAAAACGCTGTGATTTTTGTACCGAGAGCTGTACGAATGCAGATCCTCCGTTTATTGAGGTTTCACCTGAACACTTTGTATCATGCGTTTTGGTGAAAAAAGAGTAAGCAATATGTTTAGATTTTTAATTTTAATCAATACAAAAATATATGGAGGATAAAACTATGATTATTGGTGTTCCTAAAGAAAACAAGCATAACGAGTTTAGAGTAGCAGCAGTCCCATCATCTGTGTCAGTTTTAACTAAAAATGGACACACTGTCTATGTAGAGCATGATGCGGGAGTTGGCAGTGGCTTTTCAGATAATGAATATATTAACGCAGGAGCACAAATGGCTGAAAAAGAAGAAGTGTATGCTAAATGTGATCTTTTGTATAAAGTTAAGGAAATTGAACCAATAGAATATAATATGCTTCGCAAGGGGCAGATTATTTTCACATATTTACATTCAAATGCACATTTAGAAATGACCAAGGAACTGCTAAACAAGCGTGTTATCGGTATAGCATACGAGGATGTAGATGATGACAATTCTGAATTTCCGCTACTAATTCCTATGAGCATTTTGGCAGGAAAGGGTGGATTCATTGCAGCACTTTACTTTTCACAGTCAGTACATGGTGGTTCAGGACGACTCTTAAGCAATATTACAGGTGTAACAACTCCAAGAGTTTCTATAATCGGCTGTGGTTGGTCCGGTGTAGGTGCTGCTGAACTTGCTGCCTCCTTTGGAAACAAGGTAACCATGCTTGATGTAAGCTATAAGGCTATGGAAAAAGCTAAGGTGAAACTGCCAGTTAACGTTGAATTTTTATATTCAAATCGTGAGAATTTAGAAGTTTGTCTGAAAGAATCAGATATAATAATCAATTGCATTCTTTGGAATAAAACTCGTAAAGACCATCTGATATATAGAAATGATCTTCATATGATGAAGCATGGAGCTATAATTATTGACGTTGCATGTGAT
>JBASLQ010000084.1:0-1577 GCA_049656425.1 Sedimentibacter sp. | reverse complement strand
CAACAGGCTAGAGAACTTATGGTTGAATGCCAAAGTGCTGTACCTGTTTGGGTAATGACTATCAATAAAGCACTTGAAAGCCTTAAACCCAGCATGAATAAATTTGATATAGTTATTATAGATGAGGCAAGTCAATCAGATGTGTCTGCTTTGCCTATACTTTATCTTGCAAAAAAGATTATAATTGTAGGCGATGATGAGCAAGTGAGTCCTTCTGCTGTCGGTGTTGAACAAGATAAAATAAATGCAGTCCAAGACATGTTTATTAAAAACCTAATAGCTAATTACCATTTATACGATTTAAAGACTTCAATTTACGATTTAGCAAGTACTACGTTTTCTAATATTATGCTGAAGGAGCACTTTAGAAGTGTACCTGATATTATTGGCTACAGCAACAAATTATCATATAATTACAAAATTAAACCTTTGCGAGATGATAGTAGTTCAATATTGAAACCGGCTACAATATCTTTCAGGGTGAATGGTGTAAGAGAAAATCATAGAAAAATAAATAAAGTTGAAGCAGACAACATAGTTGCCTTAATGTTGGCATGTATTGAACAACCTGAATATGAAGGAAAAACATTTGGAGCTATATCACTGTTAGGTGATGCACAAGCTAAATTAATTAACGAAACCGCAATTCAAAAAATGAATTTAAAAGATTATGAACAAAGAAAAATCATGTGTGGCAATGCTTCGCAGTTTCAAGGTGATGAAAGAGATGTAATATTTATTTCATTAGTTGATAATAACGAGGGTGAGGGTCCTTTAAGATTAACTGGAGAAGGGGCAGAAAAATCAACAAAGCAAAGATACAATGTTGCTGTCAGCAGAGCAAAAGATCAAGTTTGGGTCGTTCATTCGTTAGACATATACAATGATTTAAAAAATGGTGATATGAGAAGAGATTTATTAGAATATATTAATAGCCCCAGATCTTTTAGGCAGTTGATAGAGAGCTCAGATAAAAATTCTGAATCTGAATTTGAAAAGCAGGTATGCAGGAAACTTATTTCAAAAGGTTATCATATTAACCAACAGTGGGAAGTTGGAGCATATAGAATTGATATAGTTGCAATATGTGGTGACAAAAAAATCGCAATAGAATGTGATGGCGACCGATACCATTCTGGAGAAGATAAAATAATAGATGATATTAGAAGACAAACTATATTAGAACGTCTTGGTTGGAGATTTATACGTATCAGAGGAAGTGAATACTTCCGCTATCCTGAAGAGACAATGGATCGCGTTTTTGCTAATTTAGAAAAGTATGAAATTTTCCCTGAAACTATTTTAACTGATACAGTGACAAAAGATGATACTAATAATTATTTATTTAACCGGATTAAAATAAGAGCTTTTCAAATATTACAGGAATGGGAAGAAGATAATAGGAATGGTTATAATTCTTTTTACTCACCTAATATACCAATGGATTATAGCATTGGGATGGAAAAGTCTAAAAATAATTATAGTAATAAAAACATTGAAATTGAAAAAGAAAATAAAAAGCAAACATGTAAACAAAAGGACACACATCTTAGTGAGCAAATTGTAAAACCTAATAC
>JBASLQ010000083.1:0-13431 GCA_049656425.1 Sedimentibacter sp. | reverse complement strand
TCATATGGCTCTGTCAATACATTGTCTATAATTGATTTAACTTGTTTTGATTTAAATTCAAGTTGTTTGTCATATGGCAAATTCTGATAAGAACATCCTCCGCATAAATTGAAATGTTCGCATAATGGCTTTTGTTCATAATCAGCCGGTTCAATAACTTCAATTAATTTTGCTTCTGCACTGTCTTTTCTTGAGCGACTTATTCTTGCTCTTACTTTTTGTCCTGTCATTGTGTTTTTAATTTTTATATTTTTTCCTTCATATGTTGTTTTTCCTATGTTAGGAAAATTCATGTCATTTATTGTTACTTCGATTATATCGTTTTTTTTCATTTGTACTCCTAGGTTATATATTTATTTAAAAGATGAGATCCTTCGCTACACTCAGGATGACATCTAGTGCTTAGGATATTCTACTTCTGTTGGTGCTTGTGTATCATCTTCTACCATCTGGGAACTGTCTCCGCCTGTTTCATTTATTAACTTATCTATAGTCATTTTTACATATTTTGCATATCCTGTTGCTGCTACACTTCCATCTTCCAATAATAGTTCTCCTGTCCCTTCAAAAATCAACCTTGTGTTGCGTGTAATTCTTGCAACTGCTTTTATTTGTTTATCTAATGGCACCGGCTTTTTATATTTTATT
Organism: Sedimentibacter sp.; assembly: GCA_049656425.1. Taxonomy (GTDB): domain Bacteria; phylum Bacillota; class Clostridia; order Tissierellales; family Sedimentibacteraceae; genus Sedimentibacter. The sequence continues at coordinate 12,783 of JBASLQ010000083.1, read as the reverse complement.
GTAAGTTCTACTGTCACTCCCCACACTTCAGGATCTTCTATCATTATGGCTCTTCCAATTACTTCATCCAGTATAGCTGAAATAACCCCACCGTGCATTCTGTCCGGATAACTTTGGTGAGTTGGTGTTGGTGTTGAAATCGACATTAGTTCGCCATTTTCCAGTTCGTAAAATTTAGTTTTCAAAGATTCATGATTTTCTGTACCGCAAACAAAACAGTTTTTGCTTACTTGTTGTTTTCTGTTAACTTTATATTTCATTATATTCCCTCTATTCTTTTAAATCTGACTTTCTAACTTTGTTATATTGTAAATATAATACAATAACAGCACCTTTTAGTCAATTATTGTATACATAAAAACGACTTCACCCTTTTGGGTTTAGTCGTTAATGTTGTGTTTATATTTCTAAAAGTTTTTCAGTCATTGCTTTTATAGCTGATATTGTAGCTCCGCTTGGTCTCATATTTGAATACTCGCCTACGTAATGTAACAAACCATATCTCCTCCACCTTCTCCGTTTGCACAAGTGGAATATCCAAATAACTTTTTACCCCAAAACTTTGCATCAACCCAATATGGAGAAAATGAATCCATAAATGCTTTCATAGATCCTGAAACATTTCCATAATATGTTGGTGATCCTATTATTATTATGTCGCTATCAAGGAGTTTTTCAGCTTTTGCTTCATCTATTTCAAGCATTTCGTTTTTATATTGACCTGCAATTGTAAATTGTTTTGCAAGTTCTTCTAGATTTGGATCTTGAACTCTTAAAATTTGCACATCTGCATTGTAATTTTTAAATTCTTTATAAAATTCCTTTGCTATTAGAAAGTTATTACCGCATACGCTGTGAAAAATTATTGACACATTTTTATTATTCATTAATTCTTGCTCCTAACCTTGCACCTTTTCAAATAGTTTTCACTTTCATCTGCAAACAAGCAGCTTAGGTAATCTTCAACTTCAACTGCATTTTCCATATCTAAAGTGTTTAATGCAACTTGTTCCATTTCTTTTTTATTCAAGCCTCTTATTATATATCTTGATTTTAAAATTGACGGTGCATTCATACTGAATTCATCCAGCCCCATTCCCAAGAAAACAGGAATAAGTTTTGGATCTCCTGCAGCTTCACCGCACATACCAACCCAGATACCTGCTTTGTGAGCATTTTCTATTATACTTTTTATTAATCTCAGCAAAGCCGGATGATATTGGCTGTACAAATGTGCTAACTTTGAATTCATTCTGTCAACAGCTAACGTATATTGTATCAAGTCATTTGTGCCAATGCTGAAAAAGTCCACTTCTTTAGCTAAAAGATCTGAAATAATTGCAGCCGATGGAATTTCTATCATAATTCCAATTTCTATATTTTCTTTGTATGGTATATTCTTTTCTCTAAGCTCTTTTTTTGCTTCCTCCAGAATTTTTTTCGAATCCTTTAATTCCTTCATTGTAGATATCATAGGAAACATAATCTTTACATTTCCATAAACACTTGCTCTTAATATAGCTCTGAGCTGCGTTCTAAAAACTTCTACATTTCCAAGGCAAAGCCTGATTGCTCTGTAACCCAAAAATGGATTCATTTCTTTTGGAATATCTATATATGGTACATTTTTGTCGCCGCCTATATCTAATGTCCTTATAATAACAGGTTTGTTTCCCATCTTAACAAGGACTTCCTTATATTCTTCAAACTGTTCATCCTCTGTTGGCTGAAATTCTCTGTTCATAAAAATGAATTCGCTTCTAAATAAGCCGATTCCTTCAGCATCATTTTCTATGACACTATCCACATCACGTGGTGTTCCTATGTTTGCTGACAATGATATTTCAAAACCATCTTTTGAAACTGTTGGAAGATTTATTTGTTTTTTCAACTCATTTCCAATTTCTTCTTCTTTAGATTTCTTTTGAGTGTAATATTTTAATTGTTTTTCATTTGGATTTATTAGGACCTTTCCTGATTTTCCATCGCAAATAACAAAATCATTATCTTTAATTTTATCAGTTATATTTTCAAGTCCTACAACGGTTGGTATACCCATAATTCTTGCAATAATTGCAGCATGAGATGTCTTGCCTCCCGTTTCTGTTATCATAGCAGACACTCTGCTCTTATCAATTTGAGCTGTGTCTGACGGTGTTAAATCCTTTGCGATTATTATAGAGTTTTCCTCAATATTGGAATAATCTGTGATTTTAATGCCCAAAAGTATTTTTATAACTCTTGTTATAACATCCCTTATATCTTCAGCTCTTTCTCTAAGATATTCATCTTCTATTTTTTCAAACATCTTAATATAAGTATTTGAAGTTTCATTTAAAGCATATTCTGCATTAGTGTTTTCATTCTTTATTTTAATTTCAACTTCTGATGTAAATGTATCATCTTCTAGCATCATTTCATGAGACTTAAAAATTTGTGCTTCTTTCTCGCCAACTTCTTCAAGCGTTTTTATATATAATTCATTTAATTCACTTTTACCAATTTCCACAGCATTTCTAAGCCTGCTTACTTCCATATTGGTATCATTAACATAAATTTTTTCTATATTCATTGATTTTTTATCAATTAAAAAAGCCTTCCCAATTCCAATGCCCGGTGAAACACCTAAACCTTTCATCAATTCACTACCTTTCAGCTTGCATAAAATCAATATTCATTTATCATAATTCTATATGTTTGCAGCAAGACACTCTGCACGCAATTTATATAATTATATTACGTAAAGCAATTCATTGTCAATGAATAATATTGCAATTTCAACATATAATGTGGTAATGTTTTCATCGTTGAAAACTTACTGATTATTATTCTTGCACTTCGTAAAACCTGTCTAAATTAATATTTCTTTTATAAAATTTTTGATATATAATAAGTAATATGAAAATTATCAATAATATTTATGTTAAAAGGAGATAGATTGTGGAAAAACTGCAAGTTAAAAATATAATATTCAATGAAGGTGCTCCAAAAATTTGCATACCATTAACCGGTGTCAATGAAAGCCAGATTTTAAACGAAATTGAAAGTTTGCATACTGTTGATTTTGATTTAGCAGAATTCAGGGTGGATTTCTTTGAATATGTTGATGATTTTTATAAGGTCAAGGACCTTCTTTTGAAAATTAAAGAAGTTTATTTTAAACCTCTTCTTTTCACTTTCAGAACAAAAAAAGAAGGCGGCGTTTGTGACATGTCTGACGAAAAATACTTTGAGCTTAATTACAACGCCATTGAAAGCGGATTAATTGACCTTGTTGACATAGAGCTATTCAGCAGTGAAGAGGAAATAAAGAAAATAATTAAATTTGCAAAAGAACATCAAGTTAAAGTAATTATGTCTAATCACGATTTTTATAAAACACCTCCTAAGGAAGAAATAGTCCGAAGATTGCTTAAAATGCAGGAATATGGTGCAGATATTACCAAAATAGCTGTAATGCCAAATTCTGAGGAAGATGTGCTTACACTTCTTTCTGCAACATTGGAAATGAAAAAAGAAAAAGGGAACAAGCCATGCATAACAATGTCTATGGGCTCTCTTGGAGTTGTAACAAGGTTGACTGGCGAATTATTCGGATCTTGTATGACATTTGCTGCTGTAAAAAATTCATCTGCCCCAGGACAGGTAAATGTAAAATATACAAGAGAAATATTAAATTTATTACACAGTAGCTAATAATTATTATATCAAAAATGCGGCTTGCAATTGCTGGCCGCATTTTATCATTTAATGGAATGGCACGGGGCAGTTCCATACAAGTATAAATGTTATTTGCTTACTTTTTCCAGTTTCATTCCTGTATCAATACCATTTAAGTTGTTAACTTCCATAGTATCATTTGATTTTTCAACTGTATCAGCTAATGTCTCGCTCTTAATAAAGTTTTCAAAATCTTTAACCGCTTTGTCTATTTCTTTTGAACCACTATAGAATATGTTTATTCTGTCCATCATTTCATATCCGTTGTTCTTTCTCATTTGTTGAACTTTAGATATAAATTCACGTGCATATCCTTCATTTATCAATTCTTCTGTCAAGTTTGTGTCTATGATTATAAATAAATTGTTTGCAGTTGAAACATCATAACCTTCTTTTGCAGATATACGAATATCCAGAAGTTCCTCATCAAGTTCAATTGTTTCTCCGTTTACTGTCAATTCACATTTTTGTCCTGACTGAACTTTTGATATTATTTCCAAAGAATCAGCCTTAGCCAGTACTCCGGCAAATGCTTTAACATTTCCACCCAACTTAGGACCGGCAACTTTGAAGTTTGGCTTTAATGAAAAATCCATGAATTCATTTAAGTCATGTTCAAATACAACTTCCTTAACATTTAACTCTTCCTTTATAAGCGGAACTAAGTCAAATATTAAATCATGGTATTTTCCGTCAATATGAATTTTTCTTATTGGCTGTCTAACTTTAATTTTTGCATTTTCTCTTGAAGCTCTTCCAAGCTTAACAAGATCCTTTACAAGGTCCATTCTGTTTTCAACTTTTTCATCTATTAAATCTTCATTAGCTTCCGGATAGTAGCTTAAATGAACTGATACTTCTCCTGTAAGGTTTCTGTATAATTCTTCTGACAAATAAGGTGCAAAAGGTGCAGTAAGCTGTGCAATTCCCACCAATATTTCATAAGTTGTGTTGTAAACAGCCTTTTTGTCTTCTGTAAGTTCAGGAACCCAGAACCTTCTTCTTGAACGTCTGATGTACCAGTTTGACAAATCTTCATTTACAAATTCCTGAATTGCTCTTACTGATTTATTGTGATCATAAACTTCCATGCTTTCTCTTACATATTTAACTAAATTGTTGTATTTAGATATAATCCATCTATCAAGTTCCGGTCTGTCCTTATATTCAACAAAGAATTCCTTTGGATTGATAGAATCAGTATTCGCATACATTGCAAAGAAACTATAAACATTTTTAATTGTTCCAAAGAATTTGCTCAAAACTTCTTTAAGTCCATCTTCGTCGAACTTAGTTGGTGACCATGCAGGTGATACAAACACCAAGTACCATCTTAAAGCATCTGCTCCATATTTGTCAAATAAATCAAATGGGTCAACTGTATTTCCTTTTGATTTAGACATTTTCTTTCCGAATTTATCAAGAACCAAATCATTTACCAATACTCTCTTATAAGGTGATTTTCCCATAACAAATGTTGATATTGCTATTAATGAGTAGAACCATCCTCTTGTTTGGTCAATGCCCTCGCAAATATAATCCGCAGGGAAGTTTGATTCAAATTCTTCTTTATTTTCAAATGGGTAATGAACTTGTGCGTAAGGCATTGAACCTGAGTCAAACCAGCAATCAATAACATCTTTTACTCTTGTCATAGTCTTGCCGCATTCAGGACAAACAATATGAACATCATCTACATATGGTCTGTGAAGTTCAATTGTTTCATCAATATCTTCAATAGCCTTTTCAACTAATTCTTTTCTGGAACCAATGCTTTCAACGTGTCCGCATTCGCATCTCCACAAAGGAAGCGGAGTTCCCCAATAACGGCTTCTTGAAATTGCCCAGTCATTTAAATTTTCAAGCCAGTTTCCAAATCTTTTCTCGCCTACAAAATCAGGATACCATTCGACTGTATTGTTATTTTCAATAAGTTTATCTTTTAATTTTGTCATTTGAATGTACCAACTTGGTCTTGCATAGTACAACAATGGTGTATGGCATCTCCAGCAGTGAGGATAGTTATGAAGAATAGGTTCCTTTCTAAACAACTTTCCATTTTCTTTAAGCCATACTAATATTGCAGGATCTGCATCCATTACAAACATTTCTGACCAAGGAGTTCCTCTGAATCTTCCAGAATCATCTACAGGGTTAACAATAGGCAAGTTGTATCTAACACCTGTATTATAGTCATCTTCACCAAAGGCAGGTGCTGTATGAACTATACCGGTACCATCTTCTGTAGTTACATAATCTGCACATGTAACAAAGAATGCTTTTCTCTCAACTTTAACATAAGGCATGAGCTGTTCATATTCCATGAACTCCATGTCTTTGCCCTTCATTTCTTCAAGAATTGTATATTCATCTTTAATTACTTTATCGACTAAAGGTTTAGCAATGTAATACACTTCTCCCTTTACATCTTCTTTGTCAGCTATTTTTATTTTTACATAGTCGACATCAGGATGAACGGTCAATGCAACATTTGACGGCAATGTCCAAGGTGTTGTTGTCCATGCAAGGAAGTATTCATCAACATCTTTTTTCTTAAATTTAGCATATGCTGTAACTGTTTTTATTTCTTCATATCCTTGAGCAACTTCATGAGAAGCAAGACCAGTTCCGCATCTTGGGCAGTATGGCAATATTTTATGGCCTTCATACATGAGACCTTCCTTGTTCATTTTGTCAAGAATCCACCATTCAGTTTCAATGTAGTTGTTGTCAAGAGTTATATATGGGTTATCCATGTCAATAAGGTAAGCCATACGTTCGGTCATTTGACGCCACAAACCTTCATATGTAAACACTGATTCACGGCATTTTTCATTAAACTTGGCAATTCCATACTCTTCAATATCTTGTTTGTTTTTTAACCCCAGTTGCTTCTCTACTTCAATTTCAACTGGAAGACCGTGAGTATCCCATCCGGCTTTTCTTTTTACCTGATAGCCTTCCATAGTTTTAAATCTGCATACAGAATCTTTCAATGTTCTTGCTATAACATGATGTATACCAGGTCTTCCGTTAGCAGTTGGCGGTCCTTCATAAAATATAAAAGGTTCTTTTTCCTTACGAGTTTCAACACTTTGTTTTAAAAGGTCTATTTCTTTCCAATATTTTGATATTTCTTGCTCGTTGGTTTTATAATCGGCTTTAGATATATCTTTAAATAATTTCATTTTTTTCCTCCTGTGTTTAATTTATAATATAATTCATCGATATAACATGAATTATAAAGTCCCATGTCAAACGACATGGGACGAAATCCGCGGTACCACCCAAATTACATATATACTTTATATATAATATATGCATCTTTAAAATTTAACGCATTTATACGTAATTCCTTACTGATACTTCAGAAATTAAACTCATGGATGATATTCACTGCATTTGGAATTATAATCTCCCACCATTGATTATATCTCTTTGAATCCTACTGCAACTACTGTTCCAATCATTGTCATTAATATTATTTTATTCTGTATTATGATATATTAATTTGAAATTAAAGTCAAGGAATAAATTGAATTTTTTATAATGCAATAATTAATCGCCATTTAATAAATACTCATAGGCATAATTCCAGTATTTATTTAATTATTTTCCATTCCATATATTTTATACACATCATCTGTATACGTGCCTTCATCATTGTAAATGTATAAAGGAGGATCAAATTTAAGTTCAGGGTTTGCGTGCTTAGAAGCACGAATAAGCACCATATTTGGTTTGTCATTAATATGGGCATGAACAAAACAAATTTGTTTTGGTTCAAGTCTGTATTTTCTTAAAAGACAAATTATATCCGCTAATCGGTCAGGGCGGTGTACCATGTAAAAACGTCCATATTGCTTTAAAAGCAAAGCAGCTGTGCTTATAACATCTTCAAGTGAACATTTTATTTCATGCCTTGAAATAGCTTTATTATCTTCCGGATTTATTATTCCGCTGTTGTTCAGTTTATATGGAGGATTCGAAATTACTGCATCAAATGAATTTGGTTCTATGAATTTTGAAGCATTTTTCAAATCAATATTTAATATTTCTATTTTTCCTTGAAGATTATTTAGTTCCACACTCCTTCCGGCCATTTCCGCAACTTCTTCCTGTATTTCAATTCCGTAAGCTTTAGAATAATTTTTTTTTCCGCTTAAGAGTATGGGAATTATTCCAGTACCGGTTCCTAAATCAACTATTTTAGAGTTGTTTTTTATATCACAGTAATTAGTAAGAAGTACTGCATCCATTCCAAAACAAAACCATTTCTTGTTTTGAATGATTCTTAAGCCGTTGCACTGCAAGTCTTCAATTTTTTCATTTTCTTTTAATTTTACTTCCATAAATAATACCTTTCTATTTAAATAAACGCGCTTTCTATAAGTTTTTTTGTGTATTCTTTTTTTGGATGAATTAGAACTTCTTTAGATTTACCTATTTCAACAACATTACCTTTGCTCATAACCATAATTGTGTCCGACATATAATTTACGACACCAATATCATGAGATATAAATATATAGGAAATATTAAATTCTTTTTGCAGTTTCTTAAGCAAATTTAGTATTTGTGCTTGAATAGAAACATCAAGTGCTGATACTGGTTCATCACAAACTATAACTTTAGGGCTAACCACTAAAGCTCTGGCAATAGCAGCTCTCTGGCACTGACCTCCACTTATTTCTGCAGGATATTTATTTTTAATACTTGAGTCAAGCCCGACTTTATCAAGCATATCATCAACCAATTTATTTACTTCATTTGCAGTCTTGACTACTTTCAATGTTAACAATGGCATTGAAAGAATTTCACCTATTTTATAATTTGGATCCATGGAACTTTTGGGATCTTGAAAAATAAATTGAACATTTCTTCTGTATTCCATGTATTCTTCGGATGACATTTCAGCTATATTTTTCCCATAATAAAATACACTGCCATATGTAGGTTTTTGCAGTCCTCCGGCAATTTCTCCCGTTGTGGATTTTCCGCTTCCGGACTCACCTACTATACCCAGAGTTTTTCCTTCTATAATTTCAAAACTCACATTTTTTACAGCTGCAACTTTTTCTTGAACCTTGCCTGTAATAAAATGTTTTTTTAAAACAAATTCTTTTCTTATATTTTTCAATGTTATTACATTTTTATTTGACTTATCGTTCATAATAGCCTCTTATTCTAAATTACATCTGTAATAATGACCATCTGTTTCATGCTCTTTCACCATAAATGAGCATATATCCATTGCTTTAGGACATCTGCTCTTAAACAAACATCCTGCACCATCTCTACCTTTATCTTGCACAAAACCCGGAATCTCGGCAAGAGGTTCATTTTTGCTGATTTTGAGTGAAGGTATGATTTTTATCAGCAATTGAGTATACGGATGATTTGGACTGTTAAATACTTCATTTGTTAAACCCGATTCTACAATTTGTCCTGCGTACATAACTGCAAGACTGTGGCTGTAATGCTTTACCAATCCAAGGTCATGTGAAATCAACAATATAGAAATACCAAGTTCTTCATTTATTACTTTAAATAATTCCATTACTTGCTTTTGTACTGTACTGTCAAGTGCAGTTGTTGGTTCATCTGCGATAATAAGCTGCGGGTCGTTCATAAGCGCCATTGCTATGTTGATTCTCTGGCGCATTCCTCCGCTAAGCTGCCACGGATAATAATTCAGCACTGCTTTTGGATTGTCAAAACCAACTTTACTTAAAAGCCCAACTGCTTTTTCTAATGCTTCTTCTTTACTTTTTTGCATGTGATAAATATATCCGTCAGCAATTTGATTTTTTATTTTTATCATAGGATGAAGATAAAATACAGTATTTTGAGGTATGTACCCTATATTCTTTCCTATGTGTTCTTTCTTTTCTTTATTTGAAATATTAAGCATGTTTTTTCCTGCAGTATTTATTTCATCTGCAGTATAATTCAAATTTTCAGGCAGTAAATTTATTATTGCTTTTGCTGTAAGTGTTTTACCAGAACCAGATTCCCCTACAAGCCCGAATATTTCTCCTCTTTCAATAGTTAAAGAAGAATTGCTCACAAGCGTGTTGCTATGTTCCTTTATTTGGAGATTTTTTAAAATAACAGTATTGTTCATTAGCTCCTCCTGTGGATTAGTATATCATTTAATCCATCACCTATAAGATTGAAGCCCAGAACCGTAATTATTATTGCAATTCCCGGAGCAACTGCCAAATAAGGGTATATTAAGAAAAACTGCCTTGATTCACTGAGCATTAATCCCCAGCTGGCATTTGGCGGCTGTATTCCCAGTCCAAGAAATGACAAGGATGTTTCTATCATAACTGCAGAACCTATGGCTGAGCTGTATTGTGTTATTAATTTAGGAAGCATTGCAGGAACAAAATGTTTAAAAAATATTTGTTTTTTTGAACTTCCATAACTTTTTGCAGCTTTAATATATAAAAGATTCTCTGTATCCAAAATCATTGAATATACAAGTCTCGAAAATGTTGGCACCATAAAAATACTAATTGATATAATAGACCCTCTTAAGCCTCTCCCTGCTACTGTAACAAGCATCATTGCAAGCAATATTCCAGGAAACGCCATCAATCCGTCCATTATGCGCATTATTGCAGTGCTTGTTACTTTAAACATAGCAGCCACCGCTCCAAGGGCAATACCTATAATTGTACCAAGACTAACCGATCCAACACCAACCAAAAGAACATTTCTTGAGCCATACATAATTCTGCTCAATATATCTCTTCCAAAATTATCTGTTCCAAGCATGTGGTCAGATTTAAAATCCGACATAAAAAAGCGCTGTGAAATATTCATTTCATTTGGAGCATAAGGCATGTATACAAATGACAGCCCCCACATAGCTATTATCAACAAAACAAGTATGATTCCTAGCCCTAAGCTTAAATTCTTTTTCATTTATTCTCCTCGTTGAAAGGATTTTATCCTTGGGTTTATGAACATTATTAAAACGTCAACAATCAACGTTATGAATATAACCAGTGTTGTTATAAACATTACAAGTCCCTGCAAAAGAACAATATCTCTGTGTTCCACAGCAGTTAGAACAAGTCTGCCTATTCCGGGAAGAGCAAAAATTGTTTCAACGACAACTGTACCGCCTGCAAGCTTTGCAAATTGCATCCCTATTATTGTTAATGGAGCAATTAAAGCACCTCTCAGTGCATATTTTATATAAATTTTACCTGAATTAAGACCTTTTACTTTTGCCATATCCATGTAGTCCTGCTTTAAAGAATCAAGCATCGAACTTCTCACAATGCGAAGCAAAATTCCGATTTCGCCAATAGCTAGCACCACGGAAGGAAGTGTAATACTTTTTATAAATCCTGCAAAATTCGGGCTGTATGGCACATAACCAGAAACAGGGAATATTTTCAATTTAAGTCCAAAAAAAACAATAAAAACCATTCCTATCCAAAAGGAAGGAATGGCTGTTCCAAGCTGCATTATGCTTCTTGAAAAATAATCTATGAAACTGTCTTTTTTAATAGCTGACAACATTCCAAATGCAAATGCTGTGACAACTGCAATAGGCATAGCAAATACAGATATGGATAATGTAACAGGCAGACTGCTTATAATCAATGTTGTTACTGATTCTCCATAAACATATGATGTTCCCATGTCAAATTTCAAAAGGTCTAAAAGCCAGCTTATATATTGCTCATACAATGGCTTGTCTAAACCCATGGCAGTATGCAAATCCTCTACCATTTCCGGAGTTGCTTCAGTTCCAAGTATTAGTTGGGCAGGGTCTCCAGGTATTATCATTAAAACAGAAAATGTAATAATTGACACAACAAGCAATACAACAATTGAGCTTTTAACTCTGTTTATAACATAACTAAACATCAAATCACCCCAATAAAATTTCTATTTATTCTGTAAAAGAAACTTCCTTAAAATCATAAACATCTATTGGGAATATTTCCATTCCTTCTATATTTTTCTGTAATCCAAGCATGGCTCTTGGAGTTTGCAGATATATTGCCGGAAGCTTGTTAGCAAGAATTACTTGTATTTCTTTGAATATTTCTTTTCTTTTATTTTCATCAAGTTCCTTGAGAGCTTTGTCTAACAGTTCATCAACTTCTCCCGTTTTCAAGCTTATATAATCACCACTATCAGATTTATATCTTGACAAAAATGCATAAGAATCAAGTCTTCCAGTATGACCTACTACAGTTGTTTCAAAATTCTTAGCGCCATAAACTTCACTTAGCCATGTTCCCCATTCAACCAGCTCAATATTTACTTTAATTCCAATTTTCCCTAGCTGATCAGCAATAACCTGACCAGCATCAACATGCAGCTGATAATTTTTAGGAAGGGCCATTTTAATTTCAAAACCATTTTCATATCCGGCTTCCTTTAAAAGCTCTTTTGCTTTTTCAGGATTATATTCAATAATATCATTAGTATCATAATAATCAGGTGAAGTAGGAGGCAAATGAGAACCTATTTTATCCCCATAACCAAACATTGATGCTTCAATAACTTCATCCTTATTAATTGCCATTGCCATTGCCTGTCTGACTTTTTCATTAGCAAGAATTTCGTTGTCTGTATTTAAAGACATAATTTGTACTGCATTCATAGGCTGAGAAATCACCTGGTAATCATCACTTCCTTCAATCATAGTAACTTGATCTCCGGTTAAAGGAATTATATCAATATCTCCAACCTGGAAACTAGCCATCATGCTGGTTGCATCCGGTATAAGCACAAGTTTTACAGTTTCAAGCTTTGCTTTGTCTCCGTAATAATTGTCATTTCTCTCTAAAATTATTTGTTGCTGAGGAACCCACTCCTTTAATGTAAAAGCACCTGTTCCTACAGGATTTGTTTTTAAAGTTTCAACAGCTTCCTCTGGCACTACTGCTGCCCAAGGATATGCAAAACTTTTCAAAAGCTCAACATCTAATGTTTCAATTGTAAATTTTATATTGTAATCATCTAACACTTCAATTTTCACTATGTTTGCATAATCTCTTGCTTTTGGACTTTCAGCATCTTTAAGTC
>JBASLQ010000082.1:0-3166 GCA_049656425.1 Sedimentibacter sp. | reverse complement strand
TTAATATTTTTCTATCCATTAAACTTACCTCCAATATTATAATTTTTCAATAAACCTGCAATATTTTACCTAATTTTAATAAACTTTCTAATCCTTGTTTATCATTTTATCTCCCATATAAGAAAAGAAATTTATCTTTACAGAATATATTAGCAAATCTTATGCCAAGTAATTATAAAATAATATTATTTTAAATAATATCTTTTTTATTATATAGATATTTTATTTCATTATTTTCAAGAAACCTTAGAATACGAGGCTAATGTTTTATTAGTCTTACCTTATAAGCAAAAATACACTAGAAAAATATAAAAGTAATTGTAGTATAATTTAAGCAAATTATGTGTAAAGGTATAAAATATTTTAGTTTAACTATAATATTATTATTTTTCATGAAATTTGATTCAATTTTGTATCATAAACAAAATTCGATTTTATCTCTAAGCATTATATATAAACAATAACTGAGCAAATTTATTTTCTATAAAATCTAATTCATTTTTGTATCGCGAACAGGAATTGAATTAAATTTACTAAATAAATATCACATGATATAGTCATGTATTCGACACTTTGAAAAAATGAAGAGAAGAAAACCGCATAAATAGTCAATGTCATTAAGTTAAATAACTTATGACAAGTAGGATGCAAGTAGAATTAAAGTCAATAGAAAGTTTGAGTGCTTTCAATTGAATTTTTTCTTTTACAAGCCATATTTTTTGTACGCAAATAAGACATAAACCTCTCTCTGTCAAAAAAATATTTTTATCTAGGAGGATTTATGCTACCCTGTATATGAAGCTGACTGCCGATTTGGTTCTGACTTTGCGAGGGTCTTTTCTGCCATTTCTAATAGGTAATATATTCTTCTGAATAAGTGCTTCAACATTAGGCGGCGATACATTCCTACATTTGAAATAGTGCATACAAATTGATATAGCTATGGTGAAATTAACCTGGTAGTTGTATTTCCTGTCTTTCTGTTGTATAATCACGTGCATTGTGATTATTTCGCAGAAATTGTACATGGTAAGTCGTGCAAATATTTTCTGTATGATGTATGCTGTCTTTTTTGAATGAAAGCTAGTTAATCCTATGGCATATTTAAGCTCTCTAAATGATGTTTCAATTCCCAACGCATGTGATATATTTCTTTAATCTTCTCAACAGGAAATTCTTTTTCAGAAAGATTTGTAATGATAACTTCGTAAGTATTCTCTGATATAGGAAAGTGAACTACTCTGAAGTTTATTGGATAATTTCCCTTATCTCCGACTGTAAGAAAGTCAAACTTTTGAATTGTGGGCATGAACTTATATTTTTCTGGATGTGCATTTATTTCATTCGTTTACCGTCTGGTCAATAAAACACTGTATTCTACATCAAATTCATTTTGTTTGGGAAGATAGAGTATATTTGTAGATAATAACTACAAGTATGCGCCGAATTTTATCAAATATTGATATGATTTATTTGTACACTTTTAAAAAAAAATTTAGAAAATGCATATTTAATATTATTATGGCATATAAATTGCTACATTAGTATATGTTAAATAATATTAACTTCATTTTATTAGCTTTTAACCAAACATTTTAATGTATATTGGTTAAAATGTAAAACAATATTTTAGGAGGATTTAAAATGGCAAAAAGTGTGATTGCATCTGGTACTACAGATGTTAAAAAATTAAGAAGAAAGACAATAATCACTGCAGCTTTACAAGGAGCATCAGGAAGTAAGGAAGCAAATCCTAATACACCTATAACTCCAGAAGAACTCGCTGAAGATGCATATAATTGCTGGAAAGCAGGTGCTGCTATAGTACATTTACACATGAAAAAGGATGATGGAATTTCACCATCCATGGAAGCAGAAAAATTCAAAAAAACCAGAGAACTAATAGAAGCAAAATGTGATTTGATTGTTAATATGACAACATCAGGAGAACTGATTCCAGTTCAAGATTGTATTACACTTGGAAGTTTTGATATAAACGATCCAGTGAGAACCAATGTAATCAAATTAAAACCAGAAATAGCTTCTTTTGATGTTGCAACAATGAACTTTGGTAGAACCGTATTTTTAAATTCTATACCATTTTTAGAAAAAATGGCTAATGATATGAATGAATTTGGAGTAAAACCTGAAGTCGAATGCTTCGATATTGGAGATATAAGAGCAGCTGAAGCATTAATAAAAAGCGGACATTTAAAGGCTCCAGTTCATTTCCAATTATGTTTAGGAATTGCAGGAGGATGTGCTGCAACAGTTGAAAACTTAGAATATATGTCAAGACTTATTCCGGCTGGATCAACTTGGGGTGCATTTGGTATAGGTGGAGCTCATTTACCAATAATATTTACAACATTGGCACTTGGTGGACATATTAGGGTTGGGCTAGAAGATAACTTGTACTATGAAAAAGGGGTTTTAGCAACTAATGTTGAATTAGTTGAAAGAGCTGCAAAAGCGATAGAATTGTTTGGTAATGACATAGCTACATCAGATGAAGCAAGAGAAATATTAGGATTAAAGAAATAACGTAAAAAATTGAATGTATAGAACACTTAAAAAATAGTTCTAAACATATTATACGAGGAAAGTTCTCAATTTCTAAATAAAGAAAAAAAGCACAAAAAAGACTTTAGTAAAAAGCCCTTAAGTGCAATTAAATTAAAAGGAAAATCAATCTAACTTGTAAATATACCCATAGACACTTTTATAATAGATGGGTTGCATTAAGCCACTGCATTTTTCACAGTTAAAACGAGGAGGAACAGATGGGTCACCACCGTCCATCTCATCAAAATACTCAACGACATCGCGTGGAAATTCTTCAATTTTAACACAAGACAAACATTTAAATTTAACTTTTTTATAGACATGCAAATTTGAAATATAAATATGGGAATAGACATTTTTGGTGCAGAGGATATTACGTAGATACAGTAGGAAGAAATAAAAAGGCAATTGAAGAGTATATAAAAAATCAAATGCAAGAAGATATTGCAAGTGATCAAATAAGCTTGAAAGAATTTATATACCCGTTCACGGGTGAGCCAGTAAATAAAAGCAAAAAATAATACCACTTCAGTGGTGGTTTGTGAATAAGATGAGGTTGGCAGACTATTCAATGCGCCTTGAGGCGCTGCCAGTACCATAC
>JBASLQ010000081.1:0-2126 GCA_049656425.1 Sedimentibacter sp. | reverse complement strand
CCCTTTAATTCCTACTTTTGATTCATCTATTATTTCTTTTAAATCATCATAGCTCCATTTAGTGATTTCAGCTTTTCTTGCTTTCATTTTATTTTTAAAAGACGGAAGCCTTGGCACATTTACATCTTTTGTTACAGTTATTAAAAGCGGATATTTTCCTCTTTTTAAATATAATCCTTCCCACACATTGCATACAACATCAATACTGTTTTCTGTATAGTCTTTAATATTTTCAACATTGCTTATGTGAGGTATTCCTAAATAACCTGCAACTTCCGGTCCAACCTGGCCGGTATCCCCGTCTACAGTTTGAATTCCTGCAATTACAAGATTATAATTTCCAATTTTTTTAATGGCTGCCGCCAATATGTTTGATGTTGCCTTAACATCGGAACCTCCAAATTTCATATCACTTAGAAGAATTCCATCATCAGCTCCCCTTGCTATTGCTTCTCGCAAGGACTCTTCAGCTTGAGGAGGTCCCATAGACAACGCCACTACTTTAGCATCAGTTCGTTCACTGATTTGAAGCGCTGTTTCCAATGCATTTAAATCAAACGGGTTAATTTCTGTTCCGGCTGAACTTCTGTCTATTCTACCTTTTTCTATGTCAAACTTTACTTTTTCCATGTCAGGTACTTGTTTAATAAGCACTACAATTGTCATTTTGATCCTCCTGAATAATGTCTGATTAATTTAATAAACGGAACGACACAGTAGTCGTTCCACTTAAATTAATATTATTTCAATGCTAATTTTTCATTTCTGCTTTTTTTAATTCCTACTATAATAAATGGGAACATTACTACGAATATTGAGAAATATCCCAAATATTTATATCCTATATTTACAATGGAAGCTATGCCGAAAGTGGAAACCATTACGTCCAATATTAACATTGTTAATACTATTAAAACATTTCTTGATGTTTCCTTTTTTAATCTCTTGACAAGGTACTCTTTGCTTCCGTATCTTGCTACCAAAGAGAAAGCAAATGTAATGATTGTTGATAATGAAGCCATTACTACAAATATTACATATACAGTTTCCAGAACAGGAATTCCTATTTGCTGAACTATGTAATAGTTTGGCAATAAACTTTGGATTGATTCCGGATAATATGCAAAATTAACCAATACAATTGAAATCAGCATCAAAGCGTTCAATAAAGTTCCAAGAATTGCAGTTTTAGCAGATTCTTTTTTGCTCCTTAATCCCTGTGAAACTGATATGCAGTTTCCAATGATTCCTGTAGATTGAAAACCTGCATAAGTTACAGCCAGCCAGATTCCTCCAAACAATGAATAATCAGAAAAAGAAGTATTAGCCCAATTTCCGCTGATAGCACCGCTGTTTGCATTAATTCCAAATACAACAATCAATCCTATAACAATAAGTATTCCAACAGTTAATGCTGTTGATGCAGCCTTAACCAATTCAGCTCCATATACAACCAATATTACTGATATTAAAACCATCAATATTGTTCCTGCCCAAATGTTTAGTCCAAAATATTGTTCAAATAACTGTGCGCTTGTTGCAATGCAAAGTCCAGGTGCCAAAAGTGATGTTACAAGAAATGATACTTCAAAAAATGCGCTAAATAATCTTTCGTAAGGATGAAAAAATTTATTTGTAAAAGTTTTAAAATCATGTATTTCATGTACCCTTGCATATTCTAATGCAAAGTATATTGCTAATCCCAGCAGTGTCATTGCCAGAATAGGTGTAAATATACCAATTTTCCCGTAGTTAGAGTAATAAGTTGCTACTTGTTTCCCAGAAGCAACTCCAGGTCCGACGTGTGTTCCGAACCATACCGATGCAATTCCTACAAAGGCTGGGACCATGGTTTTCTTTTTACTTTTTTTAACGATTTCTACTTGATTGTTTAATTTAGTATCCATATTTCATTCTCCTGAATTTAGTTTGTTTTAAATTAAACTCTGCGCATAGTCTAATTAATTTTGGAATTCGCAGTCTCGTTCATTAATTTATCAGCTCACTACCGTTCGCATAAATTAGGAACTCGTTGCGTTTGACCTACCAACCATTTGAACTTCGCTATCGCCCGTACAAATGGAGTTAGGGCATAAAAAAATCTTTCATTCCTATAAGCATATTTG
>JBASLQ010000080.1:0-3873 GCA_049656425.1 Sedimentibacter sp. | reverse complement strand
CTGCTTATCCATCCATGGAGTTACGTGACTTTCAGCTATTTTCTCAATAAATGAATCTTCGCATTCTCTGTTTGTTATTTCTGCTTTTATTACTGATTCAAACACACTGTGAACTGTTGTACCAACATCCAAATCATCTATCTCTTCTGGCACAGCGACCTGAATTGTATTATGCGATATTGAGCTTTTCATGATTATCCTCTTGTTTATCTCCTCTTTTTTCTGAAGGAATAGTATATGAATATGTTGGTTTGTCATTTGTAAACTTTATGTTTCTTACTTTATCAGCTGTTTCAATTTCTTCATCAAGCTTTGTACTCAGCTTTTGCTCTTCTTTTTGAATCATAATTAAATCATTGGTGACAGCAGCTTCCTCATTTTCCTCTTCAATAGGAATTCTTTGGATAAAATCTGTCTTATCTTGCATAAAAGAATTGAATTTTTCCCAGGGGTTTGTTTTATCACTGCTCATTGAAACAACAAGCATTTTCCCTGCCCTTGTTGCCGCTGCATGGCATTGAAAGGATTACAATGGGAGCTTCGAGGCCCTTGGATTTATGCAGGTTCATTATCGTTACTGCATTGTAGTCAGTTCCTTCAAGCTTAAGCCCATCTTCATAACCTCCGTCAATCATAGCTGCCATTTCAGTCAAATAATCGTTTAATGTATATTACGTTTTTATAGTGCACTTGAACCGTCCAAATTGTGCATAGCTTCCGCTTAAATTGCGCATCCGTTCCGTTCAAATTGAGCAGGCTTTCCGCACACATTGAATATTGACAACTGAATATAATAAAAGGTATCATAAAATTGCTTTTACTTGTATAGAGGATAGTGCAACGCTGGGGAGCGACATGAGCGCTATACAAGGTTTGGTAAGGAGAGTGATACCACAGTGGGTATTGCTCTTTTATTGATTTAATAGAAAAGTCACTCTCCTTAGAAAACATAAGCGATTAAACCCCAGGGTTAGGGACAGAGTCCCTATGCGAAGCCTTGTTTTCAATACCTTTTTTCTTTCGCATAGAATCTTTACCACCGATAACAATAGTATAAGAATCATGAACAATACGATCACAAATAGCATCAGCTAATGATGATTCGCCGATTTTATGATACCATCCAGCAACCTCAAACTGTGAACAAAATATTGTTGAAGATTTTTTGTATCTTGATTCAATGATTTCAAGCAGGTCTCTGGCTTCACTTTCTTTCAAAGGAAACAGCAACCATTCATCAAGAATTAATAACTTAACCTGTTTATACTGCTTGATAACCTTACGGTATGTACCATCGCCACGAGATATTGCAAGTTCAGCAAGAAGTTCAGGCAATCTAACATATTTTACAGTATAGAAACTTCTGCATGCTGACATACCAAAAGCCGTTGAAAGATAAGTTTTGCCGCTTCCTGTTGCCCCAAGAATTATGATGTTATGACATTCTTCTATGTAGTTGCAGGAAGATAGTCTTGTAAGCTGTACCTTATCAAGGTTTCTATCAGAATGATATTCAATATTTTCTATACAAGCATCATTGAAAGGATATTCAGCTCTTTTAATAAGACGTAACAGACGATTGTTTTTTCTGGCACACCACTCAGCGTCGATGAGTAGTCCAAATCTCTCTTCGAATGACATATTATTGAAATTATTGTCCTTCAATTGGTTACGGAAGGAATTTGCCATAACACTTAATTTCATTTCGTGAAGTTTGTTAGTTGTAGTATCATTAAGCATTACTCTTCACTCCTCTTGTAATATTCAGCACCACGTGTAAAGCTAAAATGTTCATTATCAGAGGATTGTGTTATTGCAATACTACTTTCGTTTATTTTATCTTGACCGGTTTGCAATATTATTTGAATGTTTTTATACTCTGGTGTTAAAGTATAAGTTAGAACCTTTGTGCAAGCAGCTTCAAGGCGTTCTACAGAATACTTATCTGCAAGCTTTAAAAGCGCCATACAAGACTTGTAACCTTGCTGTTCGACTTTATATCTGTTTAAAAAGAATCGAATGATAAATGTAGTATTTTCACCGATTTTTTCAGCCCATTTAATAAATCGTTCAGCATTC
This sequence comes from Sedimentibacter sp., assembly GCA_049656425.1. Lineage (GTDB taxonomy): Bacteria > Bacillota > Clostridia > Tissierellales > Sedimentibacteraceae > Sedimentibacter. The sequence goes on along the minus strand of JBASLQ010000080.1, from coordinate 1,794 downwards.
CATAAAATATATTTTTGATGATTTGACGGCATATGCGACTCTACGGTGCTGTATTGTCCAAATCTGCCATAAAGCCTTGGGTGAGAACATATTCTATTACCATCAAAAAATACTTCAATTACATTCTTGGTTAGTCTGACGTCTACCTTATGCTTTATGTATTCATATGGAACTGAATAGTTTTGATTATCAATGCTGATATGATAATTTGGTCCAACTGTTGCAATCTTCCACTTTGATAATTCGAACTGTCTTTGTGGTAAAGGTAGAAGAAACAATTTTTCTTCTAAAAAAGCCGTAAACCTGCTTCCTTCTTTCTTTTGAAATGGCTTATTATTAAAAAGCTCAAGCCTTTCTTTGATAGATTCGTTTAGTTCGGTTAGTGAGAGAAACTGTTGATTTCGTATAGCAGCAAGAATGTATGTGGATATTATCCCTACTGTACCTTCTGCATGAGCTTTATCTTTTGGCTTTCTGACTCTGCAAGGGATAATTGCTGTGCCATAGTGTTCAGCCATCTCTTGATAACTTTTGTTAAGCACAACTTCGTTTCGTGTATGTTTATCAACACCAGTTTTTAGGTTGTCACATTGGATTATGCGAGTTATTCCTCCATAATATTTGAATGCATTGACATGAGCATTGATCCAGGATTCTTGTTCCATGGAGAAGAATGCTTCTACATATGAATATCCGCTGTATGGCAATGAAGATACAAATACATAAGCCGGAATTAATTCGCCTGTATCAGTATTTACTACGTATGCAACATCACCGGCCCAGTCAACTTGCAAAATTTCACCCGGCTTGTGATTAATGTGCATCGTAGCATTTGTTACACTTAGATAGTCATTGTAGTACTTGTTAAATTGCGTGGACTGGTATGGTAATTCACCTGATTCACGGCATGTATCACAATATTCGAGCCATAAAAGCGTTAAGGTTACTCCGCTTTTAGCCATTTCACGATGTACATATTCGTAATCTGGCATTTTGTACGTAGGTTTCAGTTCGCTTGGCGGAAAGAGTATTTCCGAAAGCTGCTTGTCTGACAAATCATTAGGCAAAGGATAGATTAAATTATTTTCCTTCGCTTTTTGCAGAACAGTTGCTACGGTATTTCTTGAACATGAGCAGCTTGCTGCTATGTTAACTTTGTTGATTCCAAGGCTATCAAGCCTTAAAATCTCTCTGTAATTGGTCATTTCTATGACCTCCTAAATTTATTTACACCTTATTACATAAGTGTATAAATGTAGTATTACAGAGCTTAAAAAATCTATGCACAACCGCTGCGGAAAGAGTGCACAATTTCAGCGGAAGCGATGCTCATTTTGAGCGGTTGAGATGCACAATTTCATGCGGCATATTCATTTAATCCCCAAATGTCGTCAATGGGCATAAGCCTGAGCTTTTCAAGAAGGCTTTGAAGACCGCTTAGCTGCATAGCTTCTTCTTTATTTTTTAACAGTGTTCTTCTTAATTTAAGCACACTAACCTTATATATCTGCGTTTTTAACGAACCGAATGGTATTATAGCTAGCTTATATGAATATAGATTTACCTGGCACATTTGTTTAATATTTAAAATTGTTTTTTCCATATGACTGTCATCTTTATTAAAAACCTTTTAAAGTATTGTTTCTTAACTCAGCAATTTTTTTACCTTATTCAGTCTTCCATGCATTCCAACTTTATAGATATATATTTTGTTAATTTAATTGATTTCTTCATAATTTCCCCATAAATCTAAACTTGTGTAACTTTATATATTTATTTTCTTCACCCTTATAC
>JBASLQ010000079.1:0-2807 GCA_049656425.1 Sedimentibacter sp. | reverse complement strand
GCATTGGATCTTACAATAAAAATAGAAGAAAAAAGCAGTACTGATAAAACTAAGAAATTAGAATTAATATAATTAAAGTGTCAAAAGGTATAAATTAATAACAGCCCTACTGTATATATGTAATTTTACTTTGTGAACATACTATATATAGTGTGTTTGTCTATTGAAATTTATATAACTTGACTTTTGACTACCTAATCATAATATATAAATATCAATATTTACAAATTAAATAGACATTATAAAAGAAAATTATTTTTAATTAGTTGGAGGTACAAAATTAGTCATGAAATTTGAAATTGGACTTAAAAGTCCTAAGTAGTAAATGTTCATAAAATAATATATATGAATTTAAGGAGGATGTTATGAAAAAAATGCAAATATTTGAACCAGCAATGTGCTGTTCTACTGGTGTGTGTGGAGCGAGTATTGATCCAGAACTGATTAGAATATCAACTGTTCTTAATACATTAAATAAAAAAGGAATGGAAGTAGAAAGATTTAATTTATCAAATGCACCACAGGAATTTATTAAAAATACTGTAATAAATAAATTAATTAATGAAAAGGGCATTGATGTGCTTCCTGCAACATTATTAGATGGAGAATTAGTTATAATAGGAAGATATCCAACAAATGATGAAATGGCAAAGTTTTTTGATTTATCTGTAAGAGAATTTGGTTTTCAGCCAAAGGTTTTAAGAGCGAGTAGAAAAAAATCGGGCGATTACGGTTGTGATGGCGGAGATTGTTGTTAGGAGGAATTAAATGACTATTTCAAATATCAAAATTAAGGAGGCTATTTTTTGATGGAAATTTTCAATCCTAAAAATATAAAACTGACTAAATATTTATTTTACACCGGCAAAGGCGGTGTTGGAAAAACTTCTACCGCTTGTGCAACTTCTGTAACTTTAGCAGATATGGGTAAAAAGGTACTATTAATAAGTACTGATCCAGCATCAAATTTACAAGATGTGTTTAACACAGAATTAAATAACAAAGGTGTACAAATCAATGAAGTTCCAAATCTTACAGTTGCTAATCTTGATCCAGTACAAGCAGCTGCAGAATATCGTGAAAGTGTAATAGCACCATATCGAGGATTGATGCCTGAATCAGTTTTAAAAAATATGGAAGAACAGTTATCAGGTTCTTGTACTGTGGAAATAGCAGCATTTAATGAATTTTCAAATTTCATTACAGATGGAAAAGCAAAGCAGGAATATGATTATATAATATTTGATACTGCGCCTACAGGTCATACTTTAAGGATGCTGCAGCTACCATCCGCATGGAGTAACTTCATAAGTGAAAGCACTCATGGGGCATCATGTTTAGGACAGCTTTCAGGACTTGAAGAAAAAAAGGACGTTTATAAAAAAGCAGTTGAAACTTTATCAGATGGAAACTTAACAACTCTAATATTAGTTACTAGACCTGAAGTTGGACCCATAGCAGAAGCAAAAAGAGCTTCAATGGAGCTATCTGAAATAGGTGTAAAAAATCAATCGCTGGTGATTAATGGGTTATTTACTGAGTATGATGATGAAATATCGGAAAGTTTTTATAACAAGCAGAAAAAAGCGTTGTCGGAAATACCAGAGGAATTTAAAAATATAGCAACCTATTTTATACCGCTTAGGGCTTATAATATTACAGGTATTGAAAATGTAAGATTATTCTTAACAGAAGATAAATTTAAATTAAACGAAGAAAAAATAAATGCTGAGTCTTTAAAAGGATTAAGAGATATAATAGATGAATTATATAATAGTAACAAAAAAGTTATTTTCACTATGGGAAAAGGTGGAGTAGGTAAGACTACAACAGCTGCAGCAATCGCATTAGGATTGGCTAAAAAAGGAAAGAAGGTTCATTTAACGACAACTGATCCTGCTGCGCATCTTGATTTTGTTATCAAAGAACAAAGCGGTATCACTATGAGTCAAATAGATGAAAAAGAAGTGCTTAAAAAATATCAAGATGAGGTTTTATATAAAGCAAACGAGACAATGTCGGAAGATGATATTGCGTATGTAGAGGAAGATTTGCGTTCGCCATGCACGCAAGAAATCGCAGTATTTAGGGCATTTGCAGAAATAGTTGAAAAAGCTGAAGACCAAGTTGTAGTAATAGATACTGCACCCACAGGTCACACGTTGCTTTTATTAGAATCAACTCAAAGTTACAATAAAGAAATAACACGTTCTCAGGGTTATATTCCAGAATCTGCAAAAAAATTATTGCCAAGGCTTAAAAGTTCTGATGAAACTGAGGTAATAATTGTAACTTTACCAGAAGCAACTCCTGTTTACGAAGCGTTGAGATTAGAAGAGGATTTAAAACGTGCAGGAATATTTACAAATTGGTGGGTTATAAATTCTTCTCTCTACAAGATAAATACTACGAATAAATTGTTATGTGCTAAAGCAAGCAACGAAATAGAGTGGATAAACAAGATTAGAGAACATTCAAAAGGAAAATTTGCAGTTATCAGCTGGAGTTCCGATGAAATTAAAGGTGAAAAATTAAATGATTTAATTAAATGAATTTTAAGAATAAAACTCATTAAATTTCAAATAATATTTATATACCAAAAATTATTAAATTAAAGGAGAAATTTTATGGGTATTGTATCAAACAATAATATGCAATCATGCATAGATGCATGCAATAAATGTGCACAAGCATGCTTTGAGTGCTTTAATGCATGCTTAAATGAACCGGATTTAAACGCCAGAAAAAATTGCGTAAAAGTTCTGGTAGAGTGTGCAATGAGGTGTCAAATGTCAGTTGCTACTACG
>JBASLQ010000078.1:0-7669 GCA_049656425.1 Sedimentibacter sp. | reverse complement strand
AGAATTTCAGCTTTTTCTTTTGCTTTTGTTGAGCCTGAGAGAAATGCCACATTAACCTGTATATTAGCCATCTCAAAATACTCCGTTATTGTATCATAATGCTGCAGTGCTAAAATTTCAGTAGGTGCCATCATTGATGCCTGAAATCCTGAATTTGCTGCTGCAAGCAAAGCATAAATTGCAACCACAGTCTTTCCTGAGCCTACATCCCCTTGCACTAATCTGTTCATTGGTTTAGTAATGCTCATATCTTCTTTTATTTCTTTAATTACTTTCAGCTGCGCATTAGTAAGCTCATAAGGTATTGAATCAACCAGTTTGTCAGACAGCTCAGTATTTTTTATTTCATTGCCTGACCAGTCATTTCTAAGATTATTTTTAATTGACAAAAGACCTATATTCATTATTAAAAGTTTTTCAAATGCTATTGTTTTTTTCCCTAATGAATACTTTCTGCCATTCTCGGGAAAATGAAGATTTTTAATTGCACTTTTTCTTGAAAACAGTTTATTGTTCATTTTAATTTCTTCAGGAATAACATCTTCAATTTTGTCATAATAAATATCCAATGCTGCCTTTGTCAATTTTGTCAATTCATTGTTGGTTATACCATATGTTAAACCGTATATAGGCATGATTTTATTTGCTTTCCAATCCTTATTGCAAAATTCAATTTCAGGATTTGACATTTCAAATTTACCAATGAAATACTTTGCATTTCCAAACACATAATATGATTCTCCCTCAATAAATTTATCCATTAAAAAATCCTGATTGAAAAAAGTAAGGGTAATAAAGCCTGTGTCATCCATGCAAATTGCCTTTATTATGGACAAATTTTTATTAGCCCTTGTTTTTTTAGGCTTTTCAAAAAGTTTGACCTTTAACAAACACTTGCTGTTTTCTGGATTGTCTTTAATATCTTTAATATTTTTTACAGTTCTTCTGTCCTCATATTTTACCGGAAAATAATTTAACAAATCTTCAACAGTATATATGTTTAATTTCTGCAATCTTGCTGCTTTGCTGGGCCCAACTCCCTTTAAAAACTGTATGTCTATATCAAGCATTTGGCGCTCCATTAATATATTATTTATTCTACTGAAATTATATAGTAATAAAGAGGCTGGCCTCCGTATATTATTTCAACATCGCATTCTTCTGCTATTTCTTCAATTCTTGCTTTCATGCTGTCAGCTGTCTTTTTCTCAACTTTGTCACCGTAAAACAATGTAATAAGAAAACTGTCTTCATCCACCATACCCTTAATAAGTTCTATAGCTTCGTCTTCAGCATTGTTTCCATGGGATACAATATCGCCGTCACTTAGAGCAATAATTTCATCTTTTTTAATTTTCATATCATTAAATACTGTATCTCTTACAGCATAAGTAACCTGACCTGTTTTTACTTCTTTTACTGCTTCAGTCATAGCTCTTACATTTTCTTCAGCGTCATTTTCTTCCTTAAATGCAAGCAATGCCGTAATTCCCTGAGGTATACTTTTGCTTGGTACAACATAAATATTTTTTTCTGATAATTCTTTTGCTTGTGTTGCAGCAAGTGTAATATTGCTGTTGTTAGGCAAAACAATTATATAATCAGCATTTATTTTATTAGTTGCTTCTAATATATCTTCTGTGCTTGGATTCATTGTTTGTCCGCCGGACAAGAAAACATCAACATTTAAGTCAGTAAACACTTTTTGAATTCCATCACCCATTCCAATGGAAACAAATCCGTATTTTTTCTTTTCCTGACTTTTTTTATGAGAATTTTTAACTCTTTCCCTGAATTGTTCCTTCATGTTGTCTATTTTTATTTTTGACAATTCACCATATTTGACTGCAATAGCCAATATTTGACCAGGATTGTTTGTATGTATATGTATTTTTATTAATTTTTCATTACCAACACATACTATAGAATCGCCCTTATCATATATTTTGCTTAAAAAGTCTTCTGAGTTTTTTATTGGATTATTTATAAAAAATTCAGTGCAGTATGCAAATACAATTTCATCTTCGCTTGTGAATTCTTCAAGTTCCAATTCAGTTGCAATTACTTGATGTTCTTTTTTATCTTGTTTTATTTCAACTCCCTTTAAAGCTGCCAAAGCACCTTCTAAAAGGAATACTAAGCCTTTGCCGCCTGCATCCACAACATCTGCTTGTTTTAAAACTTTGAGCATTTCCGGAGTACGTCTTAAGGTATCTTTTGCCTGCTCAATTAAGTTTTCTAAAAATACAGCTGTATCTTCAAATTCTGTATATGTTGCCATTGCTTTTTCAGCAGTTTCTCTGGCAACTGTGAGTATTGTTCCTTCAACAGGTCGCATTACTGCTTTATATGCTGTATCAGAAGCAGCTTTAAATGCTTCTGCAATTATTTTACAGTCAATTCTATTTGATCCGTTAAGTCCTTTTGCGACACCTCTGAACAACTGTGATAATATTACTCCTGAGTTCCCTCTTGCTCCCATTAAAGAGCCATTAGCAGCAGCTTCAGCAATATGTGCAATAGTGCTGTCTGATAAGTTGCTAATTTCCTTTATTGCCGACTGTACTGTAAGATTCATGTTTGTGCCTGTGTCTCCGTCAGGAACAGGAAATACATTTAAGGAATCCACTATAGCTTTGTTATTTTCAAGATTTACCGCAGCCCCTAAAAGCATTTTTTTAAATGTAACATTATCAATATATTTTATATTCATTTTAGCCTCCTCGTTATTTTTGTACCCTGACACCTTGTACAAAAATACTCACATTATCTACGTTAACTCCTGAAAAGTTTTCTACGCTGTATTTAATCCTGGAAATTATATTTTCTGCTACAACAGAAATTTTAACTCCATATTGCAGTACTATATATAAATCAATGTTTATTTTATCTTCTATTGCAGTAATTTTTATTCCTTTAGTGAGCTGTTCTCTTTTCAGCAGTTCAAAGATACCTTCAGTTGCATTCTTAGAAGCCATTCCTACTACACCATAACATTCCATAGCAGCTAATCCGGCAAGAGTAGCAAATACTTGATCATCTATGGTAATATTCCCATTTTCATTAAACATTTTAACTGACATATACAACCTCCTACATTTTAATTTCTAAATATTATTTATTAAGCAAGCTTATTATACCCTTTTTATCAAAAATTTACAAATAAAATATGACTGACTTGTAGTCAGTTTTGGAATTTTAAAATAAAAAGTACATTTTTATTATACTAATTAAAATTTAATATTGCAATATTTATATTTTAATGGTAAAATCATAGAGTTAAAATTGTTGAACAGTTATTTTGTGCTGTTTAAGCAAATCGAAATATAAAACTTAATGTTTTAGATAAATGGGAGGTGTATAGCATGGCTAAGTTTTGTGAAGTATGTGGAAAAGGATCTATATCAGGCAATAGTATAACACATTCTGATAGAAAAATAAAAAGAAAATGGAAACCAAACGTAAGAAGAATTACTGTTTTGGAAAACGGAATTTCTTCTAAGAAATTTGTTTGTACAAGATGTATGAGATCAGGTAAAGTGCAACGTGCTATATAAGGCAATAATAAATAGTGGCTTGCGCCATTATTTTTATTTTTTGACTTATTTACAGCAATTTAAAAAGTGTGCAGCCTAGTGTTATAAGCAACATTCCTAAAATAAACATCCAAATTTTAACCGGCAAAATTTGAACAACAATAATTGCTCCTATTACTGCAAGCATAATTCCTAAAATTTCTGTAAATTTAAAATGATTGTTTGATGGGCAGCATTTTTTTTTGCGTTTAAAATAATTCATAATATCCCCCTGGAAACAGATTGGTAATGGATTGAGCAATGGATTAAACAATTGACAAGCAATTGTATCTCTATATTATATAGCAGTGCCTTTATACATTGTATTCATTGCAATTAAAAAAGATACGAGGAAAATAATTTTCCTTGTATCTTTTTACCTATTGTTTGCCTATTGCTTCATCTATCGTTCTAAAATTCTGCATTTTTAGGCGTTCTTGGGAATGGTATAACATCTCTGATATTGCTCATGCCTGTTAAATACATAATGAGTCTTTCAAAACCAAGTCCATAACCGGCATGTTTAACTCCGCCGTATTTTCTTAATTCTAAGTACCACCACATGACTTCTTTGCTTACGCCCATTTCATCCATACGCTTTTCTAAGAAATCAAGTCTTTCTTCTCTTTGACTTCCGCCTATAAGCTCACCAATTCCAGGTACAAGAAGGTCCATTGCTGCAACAGTATTATTGTCTTCATTCATGCGCATGTAAAATGCTTTTATTTCCTTTGGATAGTTGATTACAAACACTGGTTTTTTAAATATTTGCTCAGATAAATATCTTTCATGTTCTGTTTGTATGTCAGTTCCCCAATGTACAGGATAATCAAAGTTATCATTGTTTTTCATTAATATATCAATAGCATCAGTGTATGAAATTCTTCCGAATTCTGAATTTATGACATTATCAAGTTTTGCAAAAAGATCTTTTTCCACAAAGCTGTTGAAAAATTCCATTTCTTCTTTACCATTTTCTAAAACATAACTTACAACATATTTTATCATGTCTTCTGCCAGCTGCATATCATCATTAATGTCTGCAAATGCTATTTCAGGCTCAATCATCCAGAATTCAGCTGCATGTCTTGTTGTATTTGAATTTTCTGCTCTGAATGTAGGTCCGAATGTATATGTCTTCTTAAATGCCATGGCAAAAATTTCTGCTTCTAATTGACCGCTTACTGTAAGATTAGCTGATTTTCCGAAAAAATCTTTTGAGTAATCAGTTTTTCCATCTATTTTTTCTACATTGTCAAGATTAAGAGCAGTTACTCTGAACATTTCACCTGCACCTTCAGCATCACTAGCTGTTATTATAGGAGGATGTGCATATACAAAACCTCTTTCATTAAAGAATTTATGTATAGCAAAAGCTGCCAATGACCTTACTCTAAATACTGCAGAAAATGTGTTTGTTCTTGGTCTTAAGTGAGCTATTGTTCTAAGATATTCTAGCGAATGTCTTTTTTTTTGAAGCGGGTAGCTTGAATCAGATCCAGCTTCCATTGTAATTTCAACGGCTTTTATTTCAAATAACTGTTTTGCTTCCGGTGTCTTTATCAATATTCCTTTAACTGTTATTGCGCTGCCTGTTGAAAATTTCTTAACATCTTCAAAATTGCTTAAATTATTTTCAAAAACTACCTGCACATTTTTCATAAATGTTCCGTCATTTAATTCTATAAAACCAAATTTTTTAGAATCTCTGATAGTTCTAATCCAGCCTTCCACCAAAATTTCTTTTTCATAATAATTTTCCGGAGACTTGAATAAATCTCTCAAATCTATTGATTTCATGAATCCTCCTAATATGATTATTTTCTTTAATATATTTATTATCACCATTTTAAAGTTTACACTTAATCCTTTGAAACAAACAATAAAGCAGTACCTTTTTTAAGCAGTACTCTGCCTTTATTCTTGATAATCTCATTGCTTACACAAAGAGTAGAACCTCTTTTAACAATAACATCATCTAATGGAAATTTAAATCCTTCAAGCGTAAGGCCGCTTATTAAATCCGTTATCGGCACTATTGATACGAAATAATTTTCTTTATGGTCTAAATACAAATCAGTATTATCGGAAATAATTTGTATTTTATTATTATTGTCAATTATTTCAATGTTAACTCCAAGATTGAAATATTTTTCAAGGAGCATTATATTTGCCATGGAATGATCAAGTCTTGATCCAGTTGCACCAATTAAAACAATATTTTTAAATCCATTTTCAACTGCAAATTCTATTGACAATTCCATGTCTGTATAATCTTTTTCAGTTGGAAATTTTTTAGTTTCTATATTCATTGACTGATATTCTCCAAGAACATCAGGATCTACAGAATCAAAATCTCCTAGAATAACATTTGGAACAACACCTAGATTTGCTGCTTTTTCAAGACCGCCGTCTGCGCAAATTACATAATCAATATTTAAATTTTCAATATAGCTTTTACTTGCATCATTGCCATTGCCTATTATCAATGTTGTCATTTGCTTACTCCATAATTTTTTTAAAATTTCTTGTTTGCAAAATAACATCTTTTGCTCTGTAAATTGCTGAACCGACCACTACAACATTTGCTCCCCAGCTTAACACTTCTTTTAAGTTGTCAGTCGTAACGCCGCCGTCTATTTCTATATCAACATTTAAATTGTAGTCATTTATCATTTCTTTTAATTCTTCGAATTTATATTTAACATTTTTAATAAGACTTTGTCCGCCAAATCCAGGGTTAACGCTCATTAAAAGCACCATGTCCACATCTCTTATTATATCTTTTAGAGTGCTTACCGGGGTAGCAGGATTTAAAGAAACACCGGCTTTTAGTCCAAACGATTTTATTTTTTGAATTGTACTGTGAAGATGAACGCATGCTTCCTGATGGACAGTTATTATATCTGCTCCTGCATTATAAAAGTCCTCTATAAAATTCTCCGGATTTTCAATCATTAAATGAACATCAAATGAGAGTTCAGTTACTTTTCTTATACACTTAACTACGTCAGGTCCTATTGTAATATTTGGAACAAAATGCCCATCCATTACATCTATGTGAATATAATCTGCTCCGCCTTCTTCAACTAACTTTATATCACGTTCAAGGTTTGCAAAATCAGCAGATAATATTGACGGTGCTAATTTTGGCGTTAATTTATTCATGTTTCCTCCTTAAAATATATTAATATATTTTAGTTTTTTGTATTTGCTCCAAAAGTCTTACATAATTTAAGTATCTTGTTTCACTTATTAACCCGGTTTCCACTCCGTCTTTAATAACGCAGTCCGGTTCCTTGTAATGGAGACAGTCAGCAAATCTGCAGCCTGAGTCTAATTTTTTTATTTCAGGGTAATATTCTTTAAGTTCATATTCATTTATGCCTTCAAGCTCAAATGAACTAAAACCTGGTGTATCAACAACATAACCGCCAAAACTCAGCTTATAAATTTCCGCATGGCGCGTTGTATGTTTTCCTCTTTTTAATTTATCGCTGATTTCGCCGGTTTTCAATTGAAAATCAGGCTGAACAGCATTCATTACAGAGGATTTTCCAACACCTGATGGTCCTGAAAAAACACTGAGTTTATCTTTCAATACATCTTTAAGCTTTTCAATTGACCTTGGATTATTTTTGCTTGTAAAAACAACTTTATACTCCGTATTCCTTAAAATGTCCCTAATTTCTTTTTTTCTATTTTCATTTGCCAAATCAGATTTATTGAAACAAATAACCGGCTTTAAATTGTTAACTTCAGCTGCTATCAAAAGTTTATCAAGGAGCAGAAAGCTTGGTTCCGGATTAGTTACAGCAAAGAATATTAAAAGCTGTTCAACATTGGCAACCGGCGGTCTTTTTATTTCATTGTATCTTTCTTTTATTTCTTCAATGTAGCCGGAATGTGCATCTTCTTCAGTAGGTCTTATTAAAACTTTGTCTCCCACTAAAGGTTTTATATTCTTCAGCCTGAACAAGCCTCTTGCTCTGCATTCTATTATTTCGCTACCAATATCAACGTAATAATTTCCGCCTACACCTCTAATAATGATTCCATTAATCATATATTCTCCTATTCAAAAGTTATTTCAG
>JBASLQ010000077.1:0-1670 GCA_049656425.1 Sedimentibacter sp. | reverse complement strand
GTTTGCATTAAAGTCAATTAATCCATCTTTTCTCATCTTGTTTAATTCACGTGATAGTGATGAACGCTGAACACCTAATTTTTCAGCAAAATCTTTTTTTGACATGTTTAATTTTATTTTAGAATTTTCTTGAGAAAAATATTCAAAAAGTAAAAAATCTGTAATGCATTGTCTTATTGTCTTCATAGTCAAAGATTTTATTTTATTAGACAGAATTAATGTTTTGCTTGAAAGGGACTGAAGAAAACTTATTAAAAAGCATTCATTGCTTTGGCAAAGCTTTAATACAAGTTCTTTTTTTACATGCAGTAATGTGCAGTCGATTTTGGCAGTCACTGTCATTGGATAGTTGCTGTTAAATGAGAAAAGCAAATTTTCCCCAAAGACCTCACCGCTAATAAAGTCATTGATAGTCAATATTTTACCATCCTGGTCAATTTTTTGGATTGTAATTGCACCGTTTAATATAATGTCGAGGCTTTCACATTTTTCATTTTGCAGATATATGATGGCCTTTTTTTCATAATCTTTGATTTTGTAATAGTTTTCATTAAATATATTTTCCAGTTCAACTTCGGAGAAGCATTTAAATAATTCAGTATTTTTCAATATTTTTATAAAACTTTTCATATTCGACCCTTCTTAACTAAGCAAATTTATTGTTCAAATTATAATTTTAATAATATTTTTAAAAAATTACCAAGTTAACTGTTTTGTTGATTAGTTTATATTATAGTAGTTTATCGGTATCTAATCAATATAAATGGAGGGAGTTATGCAAAAATTTTTAAGTCATATTAAATCAAATGGTAAAATAATAATTATGCCAGTTGCTATTTTATTAGTTCTCATATGCTGCAAGAGTTGTAACCATCTTTTTTGGTTTCATTTATTTCCTCCTAATAAATTTTGATTGGTTATAGCCTAATATTAATTGACAACTTATAAATTAACCTTGATTAAAATCAAGTTATTAAAAAATATATTTTAATAAATATCATCTAAAAATGTCTTATTTAAATAATTTTTGTGGCTTAAGCGAAATATTACATTTATATTACAAATGAGTCCAAAAAGTGATTTACATAACTTCAAAATTGTAAGAATACATTACAAATGAACATGTATTGACTATTGAATTTGTTATATAAAAAAGCTAAATTTAATACACGGTGAGACCTAGGGTCTATGCTCTTAATCACTGAACTTAAATAATTATTATAGGAGGATAAGATGAAAAAAGTTTTATCATTAGTTTTAGCAATGGCTATGATTCTTTCAAGTTTCAGTTTTGCCTTTGCTTTACCATCTGATGTTGAAGGAACTGACTACGCTAACGCCGTAGCAAGACTTGAAGCATTAGATATTATTGTAGGTTATGAAGATGGAACATTCAAACCGGACAATTCAATTACAAGAGCTGAATTTGCAGCAATAGCAATCCGTGCATTGGGTATGGAAGATATTGCGATAGGTTCAGTAGCAAACACAAAATTTGCTGATGTGAGAGGTACTCATTGGGCAAGCGGATATGTTAACTTGGCAACAGCTCAAGGAATAATAGTTGGATATCCTGACGGAACATTTAATCCTGAAGCTCAAGTAACATATTCAGAAGCAATAGCAATGATAGTGCGTTTACTCGGCTATGAGCCAGCTTTAAACAGCAA
>JBASLQ010000076.1:0-5528 GCA_049656425.1 Sedimentibacter sp. | reverse complement strand
ATAATTTTTGTGGCTTAAGCGAAATATTACATTTATATTACAAATGAGTCCAAAAAGTGATTTACATAACTTCAAAATTGTAAGAATACATTACAAATCAAAATGCTCTTCAAGAAAAAGTTCTTGTTGAATATACAGCTAGCGGAGATACATTAGACGATGCTGATTCTGTAGACAGAACAAAATTATATGCTGATTCAGATGAATTAACAGATAATATGTTTATTGTTGCAGCTGTTGAGGTTACAACAGGTTCTGGTATTAGTGCTGCTACAGTAAATGGTAATGACATAAAATTAGATGATGTTGTTATCGCTAAATGGAAATTAATAAAAAACCTGCCGATAATTTATCGGCAGATTTTTTTAAACTATATGTTGGTTAGCACTTACAAGCATAAATATGAGGTGATTAAAATGATAAAAAAGATAGGTTTACTATTATTTGTAATGATTATTTTAACATTCAGCATTACCTATGCTGAAGAACAGGTACAAAATCAGATTTACAATGTTTCTTTGGATGAAGCTGCAGAGCTTTGTAAAATCATTAATAAACAGCATATTTCCTTCCGAATCTATTTTTTGTATTGTTATTATTCCTTCTAAAATAACATCCAGACCTTTGCATTTTTCATTTTGCATATAAACTATAGAATTTTTTTTATAGTTTTTAATAGTGTAAATATTACTGATAAATATTTTTTTTAACTCGTTTTCTGAAAAACATTTAAACAAATCGATATTTTTAAGCAGTTTAATAAAATTCTCCATTAATTTTTCCTTTCATAAGTTACGAAATAATATTTTTAACTAGTATAATTTAATTATATTTTAAAATGTGTTACCATGGTAACTGTTTTTAATATTAATATACATTATATTTAGAAAGTGATGTTTAATCAATATAAAACGGAGGATGTTATGATAAAAATATTAAACAAAATTAAAGGAATTAAAAAATTAAAATTGGTTATTATGCCTGCGGTTATAATTATAGTTCTTATATCTATATATATTTTTAACAGTATGCAAAAAAACGAGTCAGCAATTGTATATGCTGATGGTGGCACATATATTGAAACTTCGGGTGTCGTAAAGAATAGTTCTATATCCTTAAGCAGTGAAGTTACAGGAACAGTCGTGGAAAACATGGTAAAGGAAGGCGACAATATTAAAAAGGGTGATGTAATAGCAGTTATAGATAATACAACTTTAAAGAATCAATATGATCAAGCGTTAATAAATTTCCAAGTAACAGAAAAAACCATAGAAGCGCTTGAAAATAGTATCAGCAGCTTGTCTTTGCAAAATACTGACGTTATTCAACAAGCTCAGAATGCTTATTTAGCATCAGAAGCAGAATATCAAAAAGTAATGGATGGGGCAAGTATAGATGAAATAAAACAGGTAGAAGAAGCTGTCAGTCAAGCGAAAACAAATTTAGATTTTATGAAAACAAATTTGGATAGGAGCAAGGAACTGTTTGAACAACAGGCAATATCTCAAAGCAAGTACGATGAGGCATTAAAAAGCTACAATGTAGTGGAAGCACAATATAATGCTGCTGTTTCACAGCTGAATTCAATAAAATCCGGTCCAACTGAAAATACTGTCAAGGCTGTAGAAAATAAAATGCTACAGGCAAAAGCTGGATACGAACTATCAATTTCCAATGGCAATACTCAGCTTAGCCAGCTGAGAGGACAGCTTGAAATTACTATGGTACAACTAGAACAATCAAAAAATATTATAGAACAAACTAAAAGAGAATTAGAAAAATTAACAATAAAATCACCTATTGATGGAATTGTTAATTCATTATTAATAAAGAAAGGTGAATTTGTTTCAATTGGTAAGTTAGTAGCTGAAATATATAATCCGGAGAGTGTTGAAATAAAAGCTTATGTATCTGAAGCAAATATTGGATATATCGTAGTTGGCCAAGATGCTAACATATTTATTGATTCTCATAATGAGAAGGCTTACCAAGGAAAGGTTATAAGAATAAATAACACCGCAGAATTTACACCTAAGAACATTCAAACCAAAGAAGAAAGAGTAAACACAGTATTTGAGGTTACTGTTGAAGCTTTAGATTCTGAAGGTGCAATAAAGCCGGGTATGCCTGTGGATGTAAATATAAAGATAGATTAATAAAGGAGCAAAATAATGGAATATGATATTCAAATATTATCTCTCACCAAAAAATTTGGAAATATTACTGCCGTAGATAATTTAAATATACAGGTTAAGAAAAACACTATATTTGGGTTAGTTGGACCAGATGGAGCCGGTAAGACAACTACAATAAGGATGATGTGTTCTTTATTAACTCCAGACAGCGGTACAGCTCAAATAGGTAAATATGATATTTTGAAAGAAAGTGAAGAAATAAAACAGCATATAGGATATATGCCTCAAAAGTTTAGTTTGTACGGGGATCTTACTGTTTTAGAGAATCTTGAATTTTATGCTGAAGTATATCAAATACCAAAGAAGGAAAGAAAAGAAAAACTAGAATTTTTATTGGGGTTCAGCAACCTTGCTAAACACTCATATAAATTGGCAGACCAACTTTCAGGCGGAATGAAACAAAAATTGGCTTTATCATGTAATTTAATTCATACTCCCAAATACTTGCTCCTTGATGAGCCCACTATTGGAGTTGATCCTGTGGCAAGAAGAGAATTTTGGAAAATACTTTTTGAATTAAGGGAACAAGGCACAACCATATTTATCAGCACACCTTATATGGACGAAGCTGAAAGATGTGATGAGATAGGCCTTATGGACAAAGGCAGAATAATAAAGAAGGATACACCTTCCAATATCATCAATAATTTTGATAAGCATATTTTATGTGTTTACTCTGATGAAAATCACATTGCAAGAAATCTAGCTCAAGAAGAAGAATGTGTCCAAGATGCGTATATGTTGGGAGAAGAACTTCATATTGTTGTGGAAGATCTTGATTATGCTTCTAGAAAGCTAATAGAAAAGTTCAATAATAAAGTTGTAGTAAATTCTATAAAGGAAGTAGCTCCATCTTTGGAAGATGTTTTTGTCAATATTATTAAAAGTGAAAAGAGATGAGGACGTTATGGAAAATACTATTGAAATAAATAATCTAACTAAAAGATTTGGTGATTTTGTAGCTGTTAACAATGTGAGTTTTAATGTGAAAAAGGGAGATGTGTTTGGATTTTTAGGTCCTAACGGCTCAGGAAAAACTACTGTAATAAGAATGATTATGGGATTAATAACTCCTACTTCAGGAACAGGAAAGGTCCTGGGTTTTGATGTTGCAACTGAAAACGAAAAAATTAGGTCACATATTGGTTATATGTCTCAAAAATTTAGTCTATATGAAGATTTAACTGTAGAAGAAAATCTAGACTTTTATGCTGGTGTCTACAATGTGCCGAAAAATAAAATAAAAGATAAGAAAAAAGAAATATTGGAAATGGCTGATTTGGTGGGAAAGGAACATATGATTACATCAAATTTGTCCGGAGGATGGAAGCAAAGACTTGCGCTTGGATGCTCAATTATCCATGAACCGGAAATCTTGCTTTTAGATGAGCCAACAGGTGGGGTTGACCCCATAGCTAGAAGACAGTTTTGGGATGTAATATATGATTTATCTAAAAAAGGAGTGACCATATTAGTTACAACTCATTATATGGACGAGGCAGAACATTGTAATTTTATAGGGTTTTTGTATTATGGAAATATATTATCTTTGGATACTCCAAATGCCATGAAAGAAAAAGTAATTGAGGGAGACATAGTTGAAATTAAAGTTAATAATACATTAAAATCAATAGAATTATTAAAAACAAAAGAAAAGGTCAAGGATGCCTCTGTGTATGGTGCAGGAATTCATGTTTTGACTGAATCAAATTTGAAATCAAATGAATTGAAAGCTTTTTTAATAGAAAACAATGTGGATGTCTACAGCATAAAAAAGGTAAAACCTACATTAGAAGATGTCTTTGTTTTTCTTGTTGAAAAGGAAACAACAAAATAAAATAATATGGAAGTGAGAATATGAATTATAAAAGAGTTTTGTCTATAATAAGAAAAGAATTTTTTCAAATAAAAAGAGACAAAAGAACTATAGCAATAATAATTATGATGCCTATTATGGAATTATTGTTGTTTGGTTATGCAGCATCTACAAGCGTTGATCACATTCCAACAGTAGTGTATGACAATGATATAGGCAGTGAAAGTAGTGAGCTATTAGAAAGCTTTGTAAATTCACAGTATTTTGATTTAGATTACAATGCAAAGAGTATACAAGAGATTGAAGAATATATTGATAACGGAGATGCCAAAGCAGGAATAGTAATTCCTCCTGAATATTCTGAAGATATAAAAAATGGAAAAACTGCACAAATACAACTTATAGTTGATGGTTCTGACCCTACAACGGCACAAACCATATTGTCAAGTGCCGGGGGTGTAATTCAGTCTATGTCTATTGAAATCATACAAGAAACAAGAGGGGTCCCTATACCGCAAGTTTTGGATTTAAGAAGCAGGGTATGGTATAATTCCGATATGAGCAGCATTAACTTTAATATTCCAGGTTTAATAGGTGTAATATTGCAAACAGTAACTTTAATGCTTACTTCATTCTCTATTGTCAGAGAAAGAGAAAGAGGTACAATGGAGCAGCTTATTGTAACACCAATAACAAAAATGGAGCTTATGGTGGGTAAAATTGTACCATATGTTATTATTGGATTTGTAGATATTGTTCTAGCACTTGCCATCAGCGTTTTCTGGTTTCGTGTTACCATTGCAGGAAGCATAACCTTGCTATTATTATTTTCAGTAATATTTTTGTTTGGTTCCTTGGGTATTGGCCTTGTTATTTCAACTGTGTCGAAAAGTCAGCTGCAGGCTATGCAGTTGTCAATGTTCATGATAATGCCAAACATATTGCTTTCGGGTTATATGTTTCCAATAGAGGCAATGCCTGAATTTATCGGTAAAATCAGTACAGTATTGCCGTTGACATATTTTATTGAAGTTTTAAGAGGCATAATATTAAAAGGAAATGGATTTGCTCAATTGTATGATGAATTTATAATATTGACTGCATTTGGTTTGGGATTTTTGATACTTGCAACTGTTAAGTTTAAAAAGAAAATAGAATAAAAGGATGGTTTTATGATGTCAACAATTGTTTTATATGTAATTGCCTTTGTAGCATTGACAGTTTCATTTATTAAGGACAAAACGAATACAAAATTAGCATTAAAAAAAGGAAGTAAGTTATCTAATGTTTTTATTATGATAGGTGCTTGGTCTACAACAAAAATTCCTCTTCTATTGTTTGAAATTTCATCAATGGGGATAAAATTTATGAGGCGGCTTCTTTAATGGAGTAATATTATTGAATTTTCAAGGTTTATATTGTTTTATTTATTTGCGAAGTTTAAGAAAATAATTTAAATGCATTATCCTCATTAAATGTTTTTGTTACAATACAATTAGTAATGTCACGTATTGACT
>JBASLQ010000075.1:0-3137 GCA_049656425.1 Sedimentibacter sp. | reverse complement strand
GTTCCCTTTTGAGCCGAATAGGATTGATTATCCTGAACAAAATCAATGTCTATACCATGATCTATAAATTTATTTCTTGTAAAGGTTTCTGTAAACCACCCTCGATTATCACCATATACATCTGTTTCAATTATTTGTAACCCTTTAAACTTAGTACTTATCACTTTCATATCAACTAATTACTCCCTTATTAAAGATACATTAATATCTAATTTTCCCATCAGCCACTCGTTTCAAATGCTCTCCATAAGGAGATTTACCATAACGTTCAGCTGATTTAAGAATTGTCTCTTTATTAATCCATTTATTAATATAGGCAATTTCTTCAGGTGCAGAAATTTTGATACCTTGCCTCTTTTCAATCATTTGTACAAAATCTGCTGCTTCAACTAAACTGTCCATAGTTCCAGTATCTAACCAAGCATATCCTCTACCTAATAGCTGTACGTTGAGGGTTTCATCTTCAATATATATCCTATTGAGATCAGTAATCTCAAGTTCTCCTCTTGCTGAAGGCTTGACTTGCTTCGCATATTTTACTACACGATTATCATAAAAATATAAACCAGTAATGCAATAGTTTGATTTTGGATTTTTAGGCTTTTCTTCTACTGATATAACTTTTCCATTGTCATCAAAGTCCACTATTCAGAAACGCTCCGGATCATGTACATAGTAACCAAAAATTGTAGCTTTACCTTTTTCCGCATTACTTGCAGCTTCTTTTAGCATTGTTGTGAATCCATTACCATAAAAGATATTATCCCCTAGCACCATAGCACAAGTGTCATTTCCTATAAAAGCTTCACCAAGAATAAAAGCTTGAGCTAGTCCATCTGGTGACGGTTGTTCTTTATAAGATACGTTTATACCATATTGGCTTCCATTCCCTAATAATTTCTCAAAACTTGGTAAATCTTGTGGTGTAGAAATAATTAAAATATCCCGAATTCCAGCTAGCATTAGCGTAGATAGAGGATAATATATCATTGGCTTATCATCAACTGGTAAAAGTTGTTTACTTGTAATCATTGTTAATGGATAAAGTCGGGTACCTGATCCGCCTGCTAAAATAATGCCTTTCATCTTCATACCTCCAATTAAACTAATTTGGTTATTTGCAATTCATCTTGCATACTTATTGTTTATTTTACGAGTATATGCATCTAAGTGGAGACCAATGGGAATACCAATTACAGTAATTATCCAGAAAACTGTCTCTCTATAAAACCAAACAAAAAATGACATGAAAATTATTACACAAAATAAATCAACATATATTGAACTTGTAAAAGTATTTTTTCTTTTCATATTTGAATAGCATCTTGCGAATACGTACCCAAATAGCATTATCACTATTATTCCACCAACTAAAGTGAAATCTTGAATTAATTCCCTAATATAAGTACCAACATTTGTTGCTATGGGTATGTTATAAGCATCTTGATATCTTTGGTAATCTAAATTTGCACCTAACTTATTAAGAACGCTAATGAAGGCCCCAAAACTATTTATGCCAAAATTATAAGCGGGGTCTTTGAGATAAGCGTTCAGAACTCCAATTGGCGATGAAAAATAAGCATACATTTTATATACAGCTGGATTCACGTTTACTAACCTAACCATCAATGAACTCATATAAGGATTGATAGTAATCCACGCACTTCGATTACTAGTAATTATTGAAAATACAGTAACGAAACTCAGGATTAGGATAAGAAGTCTAAATTTTTGCTTTCCAGTAAAAATAATCTTTTTAACACTAATTAAAATTGGGAAAGCAATATATAAAAATCCTAGAACAAAATCACTCCTTCCTCCACTTGGTAAGACATTTATTATCATTAGTAAAATTGGAATAGCTAAAAATAATTTAACACCATACCTACTTATATAAATCCCAGACAATATTACAGCCATATGAATTATAGTTCCAATATACGGTATTAGTTCAATTCCTTGATTTCCTGTTAATCTATCACTGTATATTTTATTTGTAACTTCAAATATATTAATACCATATCTATTAATAAGTGAAATCAAATTAGGAATAATTGCTAAAGCTGAAATAGCTGATAAAACTAATATAATTAACTCAAGCCTTTTTTCAATTTTCTTACTTATAACACCTGCATAATCATTATTATCAATTTTCCTATTAATAGTGTATCTATTTTTTTTAAGATTTGTATGTCCAGCTATGCACCCAATTGAATAAGCTAACTGAAATGAAATTAGTACACTCCACGTTGTAAAAGTTAAATCGTAATATTTTATCAATTTTAATTCAAAAGCAATTAACATCAGGACCCATACACTACTATATATGCTGATAGGATTAATCTTCTCCTTAAAAACCACTTTGCTGAAATGATATAATACTAAATTCAATAAAATATATACAAAAATCATAATATTCCAATCCTTCTCTTTTGTATTTTCCTAATAATTGATATAATCCAAGCCTCTAAAAGAGCTAGTTTATAAAACACAAAAGTAAGGTTATATGAAATACCTTTTAAGCCTTCGTATTTTCTTAAATATAACAATTTACTCTCAAACATCAATTCCTTCTTTTTCACTAACGATTTATAGCTTTTATTAATCGAAACAGAATGATTGTGTACATAGTATTCATTTAGTAAAAGAACACTTTTATATCCTTCTTGATTTATTCTTTTTGCTAACACCTGCTCTTCCCCATATAAGAAGAAATCTTCATCATACATTCCATATTTTATCATTAATTTAGTATCAAGCATCAACATGGCACCCTGTACTACATCTACATAACAGTTTTCTTTGTCTTTATAATAATCTTCATTATAACTTGAACTTGAGCCAAATAACTTACTAAATATTATGCTTGCACTTAGTACCTCTTCTTTAATAGTAGGTAACTTCCATGCAATAACCTTTTGCTTTTCTCCACTTGGTTTTAATGGAATCGCAGCTGAAATGGCGCAATCTTTATTATCAACTAATACTTGCCTTAATTTATAAACACATTCATTAGAAAAAATAACATCTGGGTTAGCAATCAAAGTGTAATCTGCGTTTAACTTATCACAAGAGTACCTAATACCTAAGTTATTGCCGTATCCATATCCTCCATTGCAATCTGATAATAATATGTG
>JBASLQ010000074.1:0-8388 GCA_049656425.1 Sedimentibacter sp. | reverse complement strand
ATCATTAATGTTAAAGCTTCATATATAGACATAGGCTTCACCTCCTATTACTTGGAGTTTTATCCTCCTTTCATCAGGATGCATCAGCCATACCCTGCTCTACCTATTCTGACAATATTTTACAATAATTTATTTATTAATACAAGCAATAAATAAAAATATTATTATTACTGTTATTATCCTTCATTAAAGAAAATCTCTACATATGTTTTATCCCTTATTAAATAAACAACTGAAGGGAGAGCAGATTCTGGATTATCAGAATAAGGTGTTCCTAATTTACTTATGACAGATTCATAATTACAAACATTTTTTTAATAAATATTTGGATTTATGTCAATAGAGCAGACACAAAAAAAGTAATTACTCTGTTGCCGCAGGGTAATTACTTTTTTGTCCATTAAAGACAACTAACATTAACAATTTCGAATATTTAAATTATTCTAAATCCTGAATATTCATTTTTTCAATTTCAGACATCTTTGCTTGCTTTTCTTTTTCTACATATTTAACAACATAATTAATTACAAACATAATGATGCTTGTTATAGCAAAGATAGGTATTATGATTGCAAAACACAGAACAATAGTTGGCAATATAACAGCTAATTTGCTTTGCTGTTTTGCTAATTTATATTATAAAAAATAAAATTAACGGAATAATCATTAAAACAATTAAAATAAAAGTTGCTTTAATTTTCAACCTTTCACCTTAAGACCTGTGACATGATATCTACGTACATAGAAGTAATCAAATTTTTAAGTGTGCATATATTAAACATATACTATTTAATTACTAGATATTATCATATAATTTTTGTAATTGTTTTGTATGGAGGACAAAGTGGGATTTCAAATTTCTGAATCGTCATATGTTTTAATACCTGAAACAATAACTGTCCATCTTGGACCACCAGATTCCACGGCAGAAAATGTGACCCTACCGTTTATTGACTATGTAAAGAACGTTGCCAGCAGCGAGTTATATCCTACATGGCCTGAAGATGCCCTCAGAGCAAATATTCATGCCATAGTGTCCATCGCGCTTAACAGAGTTTTCACAGAATGGTACAGAAGCAGGGGTTATGACTTTGATATAACGAGCTCAACCCAATTTGACCAATCATTTGTACCTAACAGGGGAATATTTGATAACATATCCCAAATTGTTGATGAAACATTTGATGATTATATAGTCAGAGGAACAAGGTTAGAACCTCTATTTGCAGAATTCTGCGACGGTCGTATATCTCAATGCGACGGGATGTATCAGTGGGGTTCAGTTGATTTGGCAAATCTAGGTTATACTCCTATTGAAATTCTCAGATATTATTATGGCGAAGATGTAGACTTAGTAATTGATGCTCCCATTGGAGTATTTGCAGCATCTTATCCGGGAACTCCTCTTCATCTTGGAGATTCAGGTGTACCGATTTATTATGCGCAGCTTCGGCTGAACAATATTTCTATTAACTTTCCTGCAATTCCAAAAATATTTCCTGTTGACGGAGTTTTTTCTCCTCAAACAGAGTCGGCCGTAAAATCATTTCAAACAATTTTCAATTTGCCGGTTACCGGAGTAATTGATAAAGGAACTTGGTACAAAATCATATATATCCATGCAGCTGTAAGAAAGCTGGCAGAGTCAATTTCAAGCGGAATTTTACTAAGCGAACTTCCAATAATAGGAAACAGTGGTATAGTAGTACCAAGGGTTCAGCTTGTTCAGTACTATTTGAATATTTTATCAGCCTATTACCGTACGATTCCTGCCGTTGAAGTAACTGGCGTGTTGGATTCCTCCACAAGCAAATCCCTTATTGAATTCCAAAAAACAATGAACCTCCCTATTACAGGCATAATAGACGATCAAACCTGGTTTGCCATCAACGATAAATTATTAGGAATATTAATCACAATGCCTCCTGCTTCATTATCGTTTCCAAGGATTGCATATCCGGGAATAGATTACAAAAGGGGTTCGACGGGTCCCGGAGTAGTAGTTATACAAGAATATCTTGCATACATTTCTTCTCAGATACCTAGCATAACTTATGTGCCGTACAACCTTGTGGATGGTGTATTTGGTCCAATAACAGAATCCGCAGTAATTTCATTTGAAGAAGAATTTGGTCTTGTTCCTGATGGTATAGTTGATGAAAATACATGGAACAGAATGGTAGATGTATATATTAATTTAAGGTTCAGCGAAGATAGGCTATAATAGGCTATAATACGTACTAATAACTGTTGTAAAATCGTTTTCTATGTGATATAATGATGTAAAATTATTTAATCAACTTAAAGGTAGGCAACTATGAAAATAGAAGTTAGATTGTTTGCAACTTTCCGTGTTGGACGATGGAAAAGCAAACGTTTGTCTTTTTCTGAAGAAACCCAAATAATAGATGTTCTTAATAACCTTAACATAAAAAAAGAAGAATTAGGATTGATTCTTGTAAACGGAAGTTACAAAGAAGTAGATGAAAAATTAAAAGACGGTGATATTTTAGCAATTTTTCCTCCTGTAGCAGGAGGTTGATATTCCCGATTCACGGTTGACCTTCAAGGCCTCTGTGAACAGTAGGGCGTAAAAAGCAATTTTTACACCTGCCATTGCGCAAAGGGATACAAATTAACTATGGTTAATTTGTATCCCTTTTATTTTAATCAAATGATTAAAATAAATGAGATCTTATAAAATCATATCACTAAAGGAGGTGTATTCTGGCACTTATGGTGACCAGAGAAAAATGTCAAAAGGTTTAGTTGTATCGCCGGAAAAATGTACCGGCTGCAGGACATGTGAACTTGCATGTTCTTATAGTAAAAGTGATAATTTTAATCCAAAAGATTCTGCAATTTCTGTAATGTTTTATGATGAAATAAGTTTGCAGATTCCTATGATGTGCATGCAATGTGATGAACCCCACTGTATGACTGTATGTATGGTAAACGCTCTCACAAAGGATGAAAAAACAGGTGTTGTAAATTATGACAAAGAAAAATGCATCGGTTGTAAAATGTGTGTTAGCGCATGCCCATTTGGAAACATGACCTACAGTTCAAGATTAAAAAGAGTAATAAAATGCGATATGTGCGGAGGCGACCCGCAATGTGTTAAAATGTGCAGCTATGGTGCACTTGAATACAAAGAGTTGGACAGCACTTTGGATAAAAGAAAAATTATTGCCAACCAATTTAAAGTAGCATTTGAAGAGGGGGCTAAATAATGAAGGGATATACTGGAAAACTAATCAGAGTTAATTTAAGTAATAAGTCAATAAAAACAGAAAAACTTAATATGGATTATGCAAAGGATTATTTTGGAGGAAGAGGTCTTGGCTCTAAATATTTGTACGAAGAAATTGATCCTCAAATTGATGCATTAAGTCCCCAAAATAAACTAATATTTATGACAGGTCCTGTTACCGGTACATATGCAACATGCGCAGGAAGATTCAATGTAGTAGCTAAAGCTCCTTTGACAGGTACAATAGGCGCCGGAAACACTGGCGGACATTTTGGTCCTGAACTAAAATTTGCCGGCTATGACGGAATAATATTTGAGGGAAAATCAAATGCTCCTGTTTATTTACACATAAGTGATGATTTAATAGAATTAAAAGATGCTTCACACCTTTGGGGCAAAAATGTCAATGAAACAACTGATTTGCTTCTTGCAGAAAATGAAGAAGATGCAAAAGTTGCCTGCATAGGACCAGCCGGAGAAAAACTTGTACTTTTTGCTGCTGTTATGAATGACAGAGACAGAGCTGCAGGCAGATCAGGTCTTGGCGCTGTAATGGGGAGCAAAAATTTAAAGGCAGTAGTTGTAAGAGGAACAAATGGCGTTGGCGTAGCTAATGCTCTTCAATTTAACAAAGCAGCTCAAGATGCAAGGGAAAAAGTTCTGGCAAACGGAGTTACCGGAAAAGGCGGCGGACTGCAAACTTACGGAACTGAAGTTCTTGTAAACATTTTAAATGAAATGCACGCTTTTCCCACAAACAACTGGCAGACTTCAAGATTTGAAGATGCTGAAAAAATAAGCGGTGAATATTTAACAGAAAATTACTTAGTTAAAAACAAAGCTTGTTTTGCTTGCCCAATAGGCTGCGGAAGAGTAGTAAAAATTCCTGACGGAAAATACAAGGGCATAGTTGCAGGTCCTGAATATGAAGCTGGATGGTCTTATGGTGCTTCCTGCGGAATTAATGATATTAATGAAATAGACAAAGCAAACCATGTATGCAATATGCTGGGAATGGATCCTATAACAATGGGAGCAACAATTGCATGTGCTATGGAATTATTCCAAAAGGGTTATTTAACAAAAGATGACCTTGGTGGTGAAGCATTAGAATTCGGGGATGCACAATCTATTTTGAAATGGACCGAGAAAACCGGAAACAGAGAAGGTTTTGGAGATGAACTTGCTCTTGGTTCTTACAGACTGGCAGAAAAATACGGTCATCCTGAACTTTCAATGACTGTTAAAAAACAAGAAATGCCTGCATACGACGGCAGAGCTATTCAAGGTATGGGATTATCTTATGCTACCAGCAACCGCGGCGGTTGCCATGTAAGAGGATATGTAACCTCTACTGAAGTTCTTGGAATTCCTATGAAGACTGATCCATTAACAACAGAAGGAAAAGCTGCATTAGTAAAATTGTTCCAGGATTTAACCGCTGTTGTTGATTCATCTGATATATGCCTGTTCACTACTTTTGCTATTGGACTTCCTGAAATATCAAGTTTATTAAGAGGAACGTTGGGAATTGAAATGTCTGACGAAGATATATTAAAAACAGGTGAAAGAATTTGGAACCTTGAAAAAATCTTCAATCTTGAAGCAGGATTTACAAGAGAAGATGATTTGCTTCCTCCAAGACTTCTGTCAGAACCTGTAACAAGCGGCCCTTCTAAAGGAAAGGTAACTGAACTTGAAGTTATGCTTGATGAATACTACAGTTTAAGAGGATGGGATGAATACGGCGTTCCAACAGAAGAAAAACTTGAAGACCTTGGTTTAGACAACAAGGCTGTTGAAGGAGCTTATACTAAAAAATAACAAAACAGAACATCCATTTATGGATGTTCTGAATTTTAAATGAAGGTGATATTTATGAAAGTTGATTCTTCAATTGATTATATAGAATCAAATGAAATATTGAAAAAGTATCCAAAAGAAAAAAGATTTACTCTGGCAATACTTCAGGATGTTCAGAAAACATATGGATTTATTCCAAAAGAAACAATGAATTATATTGCAGAGTATTTAAGCCTTCCAATGAGTGACATATACAGCATGGCTACATTTTATAAAGCTTTAAGTTTAAAGGCAAAGGGAAAATACATAATAAAAGTTTGCAATGGTACTGCATGCCATATAAGAGGTTCAAATAAATTAATTGAAGAAGTTGCTGACGAATTGAGCATCCGTCCAGGAGAAACCACAAGCGATGGATTATTTTCAATTGAAATTGTAAACTGTCTTGGTGCTTGTGCTCTGGCTCCGGTCATGGTTATTGACGATAAATATTACGGCACAATGACAGCAGAAAAAGTCAAGTCAGTAATAAACCAGTACAGGGAGGCTGCAGTAAATGAATAATGAAAAAAGCAAAAGAAAAATATTAGTATGCTGCGGTACAGGCTGCCTGGCAAACAACAGCTACGATGTATATACTAAATTTCTTGATAAATTAAAACATACAGACATAGATGTGTTGCCCCTGGTAAAATCCACGGGATGCAACGGCCTTTGCGAAAAGGGTCCAGTTGTTAAAATTCTGCCTGATGAAATATCATATTTTAAGGTTAAAGAAAGTGATGTTGATGATATTGTTGAAAAAACTATATTAAAAGGTGAAATAATAGACAAACTTCTTTATTTTGACACTAATGATAAAAAAAGAATAGTTTCACACAAAGACGCTTCTTTTTACAAGCATCAAAATAAAATTGCCTTAAGAAACATCGGAGAAATAGATCCTAAAAGCATTGAAGATTACAAAGAAAGAGATGGATATAAAGCACTTGAAAAAGTTTTGACCACAATGACTCCTGATGATGTTATTACAGAAATTGAAACATCAGGTCTTAGAGGAAGAGGCGGTGCTGGCTTCCCTACCGGCAGCAAATGGCGAACTTGCTTTAAATTTGAAAACACTCCTAAATATGTGGTATGTAACGGTGATGAAGGTGACCCTGGAGCATTTATGGACAGAAGTGTAATGGAAGGTGATCCAAATACAGTTATTGAAGGCATGATAATTTGCGCTTATGCAATTAATTCCCACAAAGGTTTTCTTTATATAAGGGATGAATACCAGCTTGCAAGAAAAAATATGCAAATAGCCATTGACAGTGCTCGTGCTCACGGATATTTAGGGAAAAATATACTTAACAGCAATTTTGATTTTGATTTAGAAATAGTTCGCGGCGGAGGTGCATTTGTCTGTGGAGAATCAAGTGCCTTAATGGCATCCATAGAAGGAAATGTTGGGGAACCAAGGGCTAAATACATTAGAAGCGTTGAAAAAGGTCTCTGGAATCAGCCAACTGTATTAAACAATGTTGAAACATGGGCAAATATTCCTCCTATTATAACTAATGGAGCAAATTGGTTCAAAAGTATAGGTATAGATAAAAATTCAGGCACAAAAGTCTTTTCATTGGTTGGAAAAGTAAAAAATACAGGTTTAGTAGAAATTCCAATGGGAACAAAACTAAGAGAACTTGTTTTCGACATTGGCGGAGGAATAATTAAAGACAGACCTTTCAAGGCCGTCCAGACAGGCGGACCTTCAGGAGGATGCATTCCAAAAGAATATCTGGATATTTCCCTTGACTTTGATTCTTTAAGCAGCATAGGCTCAATGATGGGCTCTGGAGGCGTGATAGTTATGGATGACACAACATGCATGGTTGAGTTAGCCCGATACTATATGGAATTTCTTTCTGAGGAATCGTGCGGCAAATGTACAACATGCAGAGAAGGTATAAACACCATGCTTAAAATTCTCAATAACATAACTCTTGGCAATGGAAAAATGGAAGACCTTGATTTGCTTGAGCAATTAAGTGAAACTATAAAAGAAGCATCTCTTTGCGGTTTAGGAAAAACGGCACCTAATCCTGTTATGACAACTTTAAAATATTTCAGGAATGAATATATTGACCATATTGTAAATAAGAAATGTACTTCAGGTGTATGCAAAAACCTTATTTCCTATTCCATAGATAAAGATACATGCATAGGCTGCGGCCTTTGTGCAAGAAAATGCCCTGTTCAGGCTATTTCAGGAAATGTGAAAGAACCTCATGTGTTAGATATGAACAATTGCATAAAATGCGGCACTTGTTACAGTGTTTGTCCAACAGGCGCAGTTACGATTGGAGGTGCTGTCATTGATAGTTAAAATTAATGATTGTTTTTACGAAGGAATTTCTGGTGAAACATTAATGGATTTAGCAAAAAGGAATGATGTGGAAATTCCTAACCTTTGCCACAAAAATGGTTTTGAAGGTCAAGGCCGCTGCAGACTTTGCATGGTTGAAATAAAGGAAGGCAAAAAAACAAAAGTTGTTTCATCATGCGTCTACCCCATTAGGGATGGGCTGGAGGTTGTTACAAACTCAGATAAAATTATCAGCATGAGAAAAGATATTGTCTTGCTTCTTTTAATGAAAGCTCCAAACAACGAGTATATAAAAAATTTAGCATCAGAATATGGAGTAACTGCACCTGAAAGATATATGGACATAAATAATAATGAAAATTGTATTTTATGCGGTCTTTGTGTGAAAGCATGCGATAAAATGGGAACTTCTGCAATATCTTTTGTCAACAGAGGAATTTCAAAAAAAGTATCCACTCCATATGATGATTCTTCAAAGGACTGTATAGGCTGCGGTGCATGTGCTGAAGTTTGCCCTACAAAAGCAATCAGTCTGAATGATGAAAATGGTATAAGAACCATGTGGAACAAAGAATTTCATTTGGTTGAGTGCTCTAATTGCGGGAAATATTACACAACTAAAGAAGCTATTAAATTTATTAATTCAAAACTTGAAGAAACGAGCAACGAACATGTATGTGAAACGTGTAAGAAAAAAATAATCAGCGAAAAGTTTAAAGAATCATATAAAAACTACTATTAACTGACCAAGGTTTATCCTTGGTTTTTTTAATTTTCTATTATGAAACCTCCTAAAAAAGGAACAATAATGTTGTTATGACATAAAATTATTTTATGATGTTTAAGGAGGCAAAATATGTGTGGCATAGTAGGATGGATAAACAACGAGAAAAAAATATCTGACAGTATTGGAATTGTGCAAAAAATGGCAGATAAATTATCTGCAAGAGGTCCGGAT
>JBASLQ010000073.1:0-2477 GCA_049656425.1 Sedimentibacter sp. | reverse complement strand
ATTCTGCTTTATATTTTATTATTTTTTATTTTACAGCATTATCAAATTCACATTTTATTTCTTCATATAATTTTGGATTTTTAATTACTTCAGCTGCTGTTAAAACTAAAGCTGCTATTGTATTTTTCATTTGCTCTTTTGCATAGTCTGTCAAAGTACAGCTGGCCATTTCTCTTGTATGAGCAACTACGTTAACATCATTTGATATATCAAAATAAGGATGAATGGCAGGACATACTTGACTGACTTGACCCGCATCTATAGAACCTGTATTTTTTGAAGGTTCACCCATTTTAATTCCGGCAACTTCATAAATCACTTCAGTAAATACATTAGATAAAGTTTCATTTGTAACCATATTGTCGTAATTAAATTCAAATTTAGTAATTTTTAATTCAGTGCCGGTAGCAAGAGCAGCTCCCCTGGCACAATTTTTTACTTTTTCCAACAGTTCCAGATTATAAGATTTGGAAGTAGAACGAACATAAAATTGTGACTTGGAATAATCAGGAACTACATTGGCAGCTTTGCCACCATCTAATATTACTCCATGAACTCTAGAATCGCTGCGCATATGTTCTCTTAATGCATTAACGCTGTTGAATGTTTGGATAGCAGCATCCAATGCATTGATTCCTTTTTCCGGAGCAGCTGCAGCATGTGCAGTTTTTCCAAAAAACTCAAATTGAACAGGTTCTAATGCAAGTGATGTGCCGCTTTTAGTATATGCGCTTCCAGGATGAGCCATTAACGCAATATCAATATTGTCAAATTCATGATTTTCCACATATGTAACTTTCGCGCCGCTTGTTTCTTCAGCAGGAGTACCAAAAACAACTACTGTTCCGCCTATTTCATCAATTATTTCCTTTAATATAATTCCGGCACCTGTGCTTACAGTTCCTAACAAATTGTGTCCGCATCCATGGCCTATACCAGGTAAAGCATCGTATTCAGCCATATACGCTACAGTTATACCTTGCTTTGCACTTTTATATTCAGCCTTAAAACCAGTCTCAACACCTGAAAAATTATCCTGTACAGTAAATCCATGTTTACGAAGAATGTCAGTATGGAGCTTACATGCTTTAAATTCTTTATATCCTAATTCCGGATTGTTGTAAATTTCAAGACTTAGCTCATTAAGTTCTGGTGTAAGGGTGTTGATTAATTCCATTACTTTGTTTTTCATAGTTGGTCTCCTTATAATATTGATATTAATTAAATTGAAGTTTAAAAGTAAATGAGTATTAATGCATTATAATATTTATTCAGTTATAATAGTTATACTATCATTGTTGATAAACGCTGTCAATTTAAATTATTTAAAAAACATGATGTATATCTATTAAATTGCATATTAAAAGAATAATAAAAAATAAATCTTTTAAAAATATCAAAGAAATGTTAAAATGTAGTAAGATGATTTAGAAAGGGTGAAATAATGGAATATCAGTCAAAAATTAATGAACTTTATGAGGAAATGACTTCATGCGTAAGAGGAGTTGTACTTAAAGAAGAACCTTTAAAAAATCACACTTATTTTAAAATAGGAGGTCCTGCAGGTGTATTTGCAGAACCTGAAAATACAGAAGACTTAAAAACAGTTTTAAAACTGATAAATAAACATAGTGTAGATTGTTTTATAATAGGAAATGGAACAAATTTGCTGGTATCTGACAATGGTTACAAGGGTGCTGTTGTAAAAATAGGAGATAAGTTTAACTGCATGTCAAGAAATGAAAATATTGTAACTGTGGGAGCAGGAGTGTTATTGTCAGTGCTTGCAAAATATCTTGCCAGGGAAAGTCTAGCAGGTTTTGAATTTGCCAGCGGAATACCAGGATATTTAGGCGGTGCCATATATATGAATGCCGGTGCTTATGGCGGCGAGATGAAGCATGTAGTCAAAAATGTTAAATGCATTGGCTTAAACGGAAATGTTTATAAATTTACAAATGAAGAAATGAAATTTACATACAGACATTCAAAAATAACTGATTCAGATTTAATTGTTATTGAAGCAGAGCTTGAATTACCCTATGGAAACAAGGATGAAATAATGGAAATTATTAGAGATCTCAATGAAAAAAGAACAACTAAGCAGCCTCTTAATATTCCAAGTGCCGGAAGCACATTTAAAAGACCGCAAAATGGTTATGCATCAAAATTGATTGAAGATGCAGGATTAAAAGGGCTAAGGTACAAAGGGGCAATGGTATCAGATAAACACAGCGGTTTTATTGTTAACTGGGATAATGCCAGCTGTGAAGATGTTATTGAACTCATGCGCATAGTAATAAGTACCGTAAATGATAAATTCGGCATAATTTTGGAGCCTGAGATAAAAATAGTAGGAACAAAATTATAACGATAGGTGAGCGATGGATGGAGCAATAGATTAAGCATAGATAAGTAATTGTAATCTATTGTTAGGAGGTTTTTATGAAATTAACAGCTGATTATCACATACATTC
>JBASLQ010000072.1:0-2271 GCA_049656425.1 Sedimentibacter sp. | reverse complement strand
AACATATTCATTTGACATTTCGCCAAAATAAATTTCAGGTCTGTTAATTACAAAGTCAGTATTTGTAGTTGGAGGTATATTTTTCACAACCATTTCCGGCTGTCCTTGGCCAGTTACTTCATTTACTGGTGAAAGTGTTACTCCATAACCATGAGTATATTTCAAATATTGATTTACCCATGTTTTAGCTTGTTCATTGAGCCTACTTTGGTCAAGTTCTCTTACAGATAAAAATACTTGCTTATAATCTCCATCAATAACATATCTGTCAACATCCACATCATTAAAAACATAATAAGGTCTGATGCCCTGCAGCTGATTGTAAACTTGTATTAAAGGTTCCCGATCGTTTATTCTTATATTGTCAATAACATCCTGGTTATTTTTTATGTCTTCAATTGTTAAATCATTGTTCGCCGGAAATTCTACAAGCTTCACTTCATCCAGACCGTAAGCTTTTTGTGTACTTTGTATGCTGTATTCTATATACTTTGTTTCTTTTGAAAGCTGGTCAGGTTCAACAACAAAATTTTCAACACCGCCTGCTAATGCTGTTCCTGCAATTGATAAAATAATAAGTCCTGCAGGTACCGCCAAAGCAAACATCAAATTTCTTTTTTTTGCTCCGATAAAAAATGTTATTGCTGCAATAACGCAACCAACGGCTAATACTCTGTATACGTTCAATGTAACATTTATATCAGTATATCCGGCTCCGAAAACTTTTCCAAGCTGTGAATATAAAAGATCATAACTTCTCAATAAAAAACGTATACCTAAAAAAATAAATACAAAGACACCTATTAAAGCCAATTGATTTATTATTTTAGTGGCAAACTTTTTATTAAGCACTGAACTAAAATCTATTTGACGAGGAAATTGTGTCATATTTTCAAAATGATCAGACATATTTTTTATACTGTCTTTAATCGCAAGATAACCATAAAATAACACTGTTATGACTATGAGCATAAATAATATATTTATTACAAAATCAACAACAGTATTTATTAAGGGCAGTTTAAACACATAAAATTCCATGTCATTGTTAAAAATTGGGTCTGCAATACCAAAACTTTCACTGTTTATAAACTGTAATATTTCAAACCACATGGTAGATACTATATTTGCAGTAATAATAAAGCTTATTCCAACAGATAAAACATTTATCCACAGACTTGCTTTTTTATTGCTGCCAATATCCACAACTTCTGTTTCTGCATCATATTTCTTCTTAAGTTTTTTTATAAATACATTTAATAAAATGCTCAATAAAATAAAAATAGGAATTCCTATTGTAAATTGAGATTTTAATTTAGTGAAAAATGTTTCTGTATATCCTAATTCTTTAAACCATAAATAATCTGTGGAAAATTTTATTGCGCCACTAAAAAAATTAATTACTAAAAATAAAATAATTATAATTCCAATGGTTAAAAATCTGTTCTTATTCTTCATATTTCCTCCTTTGAAACAATTAGTACGATTATTTTCCAGAATACAATATATTGATATTATCCAATAATTATATTATTTGTTAAATTCAATTCTTAATTTTTCCAAAGATTTTTTTTCTATTCTAGAAACTGTCATTTGAGAAATATTTAGTTCTTTTGCAATATCACTTTGTGTTTTATTAGAATAAAATCTTTTAATAATTATTTTTCTTTCTAATTCATTTAATTTATCCATAGATTTTTTAATAAAGTCATCATTTTCAATTTTAATGAAATATTTATCATCTGAGCCCACAACATCCATCAATGATATATCACTTTCATCATTGTTCATGTCAAACTTTTCATCTAGTGACTGTGAATTAAACATTTTTCCTGCTTCAAATGCCTCTAATACTTCTTCTTCTGTGCTATGTACATATTCAGCAATTTCTTTAATTGTTGGAGCTCTGTTCAATTGACTTGCAAGAAGATTATTATAATCATTTACTTTTTTTGAAACTTCCTGAATTTTTCTAGGCACTTTAATAGCCCAACCTTTATCTCGAAAATATTTTTTTATTTCTCCGAGTATTGTTGGGGTTGCAAAGCTTGTAAATTCAAATCCCCTTGAAATGTCAAATCTTTCAATGGCATAAATTAAGCCCATGCATGCTATTTGATATATATCATCATGTTCAATACCCCGATTTATATATTTTCTGGATATAATTTCAGCCATATATTTATATTTATCAAAAATTTGATTTCTTACTTCAAGATCTCTTGTTTCATTATACATAAAAAACAAGTCTTGATTTTTTATGCTTTTGGA
>JBASLQ010000071.1:0-3365 GCA_049656425.1 Sedimentibacter sp. | reverse complement strand
CCATTTGAGTAGTTAAAATAATACTCACTTAAATATTCAAGGGACACAGTATTTTTTGTGTTATCATCAGCAGTCAGAATTACTTTCATATTTCCGGGAAATATACAGTCTTCACTCATGGTAATGTATATATTTGGCTCTTGTGCCTGGGTGTTTTGCTTTATAATTTCGGTGTCCGCACTCATATGGGGATAATTGTTTTCTATTTTTACAATATATGGTTTAGTGTAGTCAGTTATGGAGCCTCTGATTCTGTTCAGATTAAAATCCAGATCCTTGTTAACTATACCTCCGTCCCGCTTCCCATAAGCACCGAATATAACATAAGCTGCATTGGTGGGAACATTTTTGCTCATATTGTTCTCAATCCAGTCTGAAACGTCATGTCCATCTCCCCAATTAGTTCCCAGTGAGTTTCCATTTCTGTTATAAAAAGTGACGAAAGGTCTTCCATAGTCACTATCACCTTTATTGTTGTCATAATATATGCTGTCATATGCAGTAAGCTGCCCCTTTATTGCTGCCCCAAGCATCTTATGTTCTTCTAATCCTATTGCAAACCCCATAGACGCATTGTCTGTTTCACCGGGTCTCACAACCCTTATATCATCAATTGTATCCCATCTCCAGTCTCCATCTCCTGCTTCATTTGTCGGATCTCTGTATACCGGTCCCGTATCATTTGGCAGTTGATTATAGCCGCTGTAGTTATAAGTAGCATAAAAACGATTGTCACTCTTATTCATTTTAGTCCTTCTCATACTCTTTACATTTGGAGCTGTGGCAGCATATGCAAAGTTCACAGGAAGCATTGTGATAATCATAAACAAAGCTATAAAAAAAGAAACTGCACGCTTAATTTTTCTTATACGATTTTCCATCTTTTCACCTCTCTTACATATAATCTACTCAAAATAATTGAGCAATGTATAAATTTAAAGTTCTACACTTACACCTCACTCCCATAAAATTAAGCTGTCACAAACCATAGCATTCATCCATACTCGTCTGTTCTTTAAAGTGCAAAGCTACACAGTATCAAGTATCGGCTTATAATTTCCCCATATTAAAATTATAAGGAAATTTTTGTAAAATACTATTGGCTAAAAAGCCAATATTTCATCTTATTTTACCCATTAAATAAACATTGTTTTCTCTATCGATTGCAATAAAATATGTATCAGCTGCATCAATATATTTTATGTTTTTTAAGTCACCGGTTTCACAAACGTTGTATATGTTCCTGCCTTCAGCTTTCACCGTACCATCCTTTTTCAGCCCTACTATAAAGCCATCCCCTACATCGACCTGAACAATATCTTCCCAATCATCCAAATTACGCTGCCCATATAGGTTATCTCCTGCCACGTGTACATTTCCCATGCTGTCTACAGCTGCAGTATTTCTTGTGTTTGCTGCTATGTACACAATGTTGCTCCATTCATGTGTGTCCATTTGATTGTAAAGATTGTATCCCTTGCAAATTACTTTTCCTGTGCTTGTCAATGCAGAAATATGATGCGCTCCTGATGAAATTTGCTTGATGTCTGTTAAATTTTCAATTCCGGCATCCTTCAGGTAATCAGTAGCTAAGACATAACCATTTTCTGTCAGTCCCGCAGTGAAATTTGGTGACAACGATAATTCTTTGATATCTTTCCATCCCCTGAATATATTTTTATTAAATACATTGTATCCTGATGCCATGGGAAGTCCAAAAATATTTACTGCGGCGGTATTATCTTTTCCGGCATAAACTGCTGCAATGTTTTCCCATTTTGATGTGAAAATCTTATCTGAACCGTTCCCATATAACTTTATTTTCCCTTCCAGGACATATGCAGCATGACTTCTTCCTGCAGATATATTATCCATATCAGATATGATACATGCTCTTGGGATTTCCTTGTTTAACATATCATATGATGCTGGGGATAGTTTATGTTCTGTTAATTTATCCAAATAATTTGCGGCACCTTGGATGTCTGCAGTACCATAGCCGGTCCCCTTGCCCTCCACGGAAATTGCCGTATCATATAAAGCGTATACAATATGTTCGGGCTTCAATTCAGGATATGCGGAAATAAGCTCTCCGACTATGCCGCTCAGTGCCCCTGCGGAATAAGATGTGCCGGTTTTCTCCGAGTATGAGGCATCATCCGGCAAAAGCATTTTTTCTCCTGCAACCAGTAAATCCACATCATTATTGCCGTTAGAAAAGCTGCTTTTAAAATACTTTTCACCCTCCACGTAACAGGAGCCTGCAGAAATTACTCCATCATATGAAGCAGGAAATGAGTGAGTATCTATTCCTGAATTGCCTGCAGCAGAAACAAAAATAACCCCTTTTTCAATGCCATATCTTATTTTTTCATAGACATTGATATTAGGGACAGATGATGAAAAACTCATGTTGATGACATCTGCTCCGCTGTCAACGGCATACTCAATTGCACTGCTGAGCAAATAACCTCCATCGGTTTGAATATCCCTAACATCTATTTCTATGGGCAATATTTTCACATTGTTTTCTCTGCCCAACTCTTCGGCAGTTATTTGGGAATACTTTAAAACTGAACCGGCAACAGCAGTTCCGTGATATTCTTCGCTTTTGTCATCCAATACAAATTTTTTTCCTTTCAGACAGCTGTTTTTTAAGAATTCATGCTCTGCTTTTATTTTACTGTCTATAACAGCAACAACAACATCAGTACGGTTGTCTAAATTCAAATTTTGAGATGTTTCAATATTTGTTCCATTGCTTAGAATCAGAAGAGCAGTTAAACATAAAAGATTTTTAATTATCACATTTCCACCTATTATTTAATAATTAATTTTTTTTGCATTATTGATTGCCATTGTCTTATTGCTGGCATTAAGCTTTCTGTAAAGGCTTTCCAGATATCTTTTAACTGAAGAAACAGAAATAAAAAGTTCTCTTGATATTTCTTTCTGAGTAAGTCCCTGCTCTAAAAGCTCCAATACTTGTCTTTCTCTGTTTGTAAAAAATGGTTTTGTTTTAGTATAATACTTTTTCAAGTTTTTGCTGTATGCTTTACAGCTTTTTTTTACAAACTCCAACCAATTAATATCTATCTCATTTCTATTGAAATCATTTAGAATGGGTAATATATAATCGGCATTTTCTGCAAAGGGAAGTATTATATTATCCTTTCGGGCTATTTCAAGTGCCCTCACCAGCACTTCAATTCCTTTATCTGTTCCGAAGAGCTTGAATTTCGCGACAGATTTATATAATAAACAATACAATATACCAAGCTGATTATGAAAGCAGTTCAAGTTGTCCATAAATTCTTCGCAAAGAACTTCAAGCCTAAGCCACTCCTGTGAAAGCAGTACAGATT
>JBASLQ010000070.1:0-1857 GCA_049656425.1 Sedimentibacter sp. | reverse complement strand
TAGAACTACGCAGTCTCATTCACCAATTTATTTGCTCCTTGCGTCGCATAAATCGGGAATTCGTTGCGGTTGACCTACCATCGATTTTTCACTCCCTTACGGTCGCAAAAATCGGGTTAGGTCATACAAAAAGGTTTCTTATGCTGTTTTATTGTCTAAGTTCAATACTGTTTTTGAGACAGCTTAGATAGATTATCATACTCGCTTTCGCTTGTCAAGAAGTTTTTCTTCTTTTTTTATCTATCTTTTTCTATTGTGTTCCTGTCAAGTTCGACAGCTTTGTTAGTTTATCACAATAGTGTGATAATGTCAACTTGTTTTCCAACTAATTTTTCAATTATTTATTTGCTTTCTTCGCTTCTAAAGCTGAAGTGCTTTTATATTGT
The DNA here is from genome assembly GCA_049656425.1 of Sedimentibacter sp. Taxonomy (GTDB): domain Bacteria; phylum Bacillota; class Clostridia; order Tissierellales; family Sedimentibacteraceae; genus Sedimentibacter. The sequence goes on along the minus strand of JBASLQ010000070.1, from coordinate 1,471 downwards.
AGCGTACTTGCTTGCCTTTGTCAATCCCCTATTTTAACTTTTCTTTATTAAACCTTTCTTTATTAAAATTTAAATGCATTTAGGCATATAAACAGTATGTTTTATTTAAGTTAAAATATTACATAACTTTTTGAAAATAATGTAAATAAATATATAATTTTGTTGAGTTATGAAGGTATATATAATATAATGAACTAAAAGTGCAATTATAAATTCAAGAGGTGCTCATATGAAAAATTCAAAGAAAAAGCAATTGTCTTCAGCTGAATTATCCTTTTTCTGCATGCAAATAGCTATGATACTAAAATCAGGTATGCTTCTTTCTGATGGTATAACATGGATGTACAATGATATAAATGAAGGCAACGTTAAAAATGCCTTAGGGGTTTTAATTGACGAACTTTCAAAAAAAGTACCTCTTTACAAAGCAATGGATAAATCTTGTTACTTTCCTTCTTATATTATTAGCATGAGTCAAATAGGAAGTGTTACCGGCAAACTTGAAGATGTAATGAGTTCATTGTCTGAATATTATGACAGAGAAGATTTTATTAAAGCAAAAATTAAAAATTCTGTCTTTTATCCATCTATGTTATTTGTAATGATGTCTTTTGTAATTATTCTTCTCGTAACTAAAGTCTTCCCAATCTTTGAAAGCATGATAAAAGAGCTTGGAGGAGAATTATCCAATGAATCATCTGCTATAGTATCATTTTCAACAGGCATAATGGCAGGTAAGTTTACTATGACTGTTATAATCATTATCTTAGTATTACTTTTAGCAGTTTTCTTGTTTATAAAAACCAAAAACGGTAAAGCTGCATTCAATAAATTCTTAAGCCGTTTCCCTTTGACTAAGTCTATAATGAAAAAAATCGCAGCATACAGGTTTTCCTCTTGCATGTCTTTGCTATTGTCAAGCGGAATGAACATGGATGCTTCAATTGATATTTTACTTGATATTATTGAAGAACCTGAACTTAAGAACAAAATTGAACTATGCAGCACATCAATGAATTCAGGAGAATGCTTTCTGGATTCCGTATCTCAGTTATCCCTTTTTTCTAGCATGCATATGCAAATGCTGAATATGGGACAACGCACAGGAGAAATGGATATTGTAATGAATAATTTGACAAATATATATGAAAATGAAGCAGATCAAGCAATAAGCAATTCTGTAGCACTTATCGAGCCTGTCTTGGTAGGTATTTTATGTATCGTTATAGGATTTATATTAGTATCTGTTATGCTTCCTTTAATGAACATCATGTCTTCAATAGGTTAGCAGAATAGTAAAGTATATGAAAGGAATGATATTGTGAAGAAAAATAAATTTAAGATTCTTTCAGTTGTTGTAATTATATTATTCATAGTATATTTGTATTTTGCAGTAGACAGTGCCAAAAATGGAAATGATTTAGAGAAATATAATATTTTATCTGATGCCATAATTCGAAGTGCTGTACAG
>JBASLQ010000069.1:0-13254 GCA_049656425.1 Sedimentibacter sp. | reverse complement strand
GATAATATTCTCCAGGTCTTTTTTCTTCTACTAAATTATATTTCCATCTGCAAGCCTGAGCACAGTCTCCTTTATTTGAATATCTGCCTGTCATAAAGCTACTTAACAAGCATCTTCCTGAATAAGAAATACACATTGCTCCATGTACAAATGTTTCAAATTCCAAATCTTTAGGTGATTTTGTTACTATTGCTTCTATTTCCGGGAATGATAATTCACGGGCTAAAACTATACGGTTTACACCTTGTTTATACCAGAAATTTGCTGAACGAAAATTTGTTGTGTTTGCTTGTGTGCTTAAATGAATTCTCATATCAGGTACTGTTTGTTTAACAACTTCAATGACGCCGGGATCTGCTACGATCAATGCATCTGTTCCAATTTTTTCCAAATATTTAAGGTATTCTTCAAGACCTTGTAAATCATCGTTGTGTGGTGCTATATTTACTGTTATATTTGATTTTTTGCCATGCTTATGGCAATAATCAACTCCATATTCTAATTCTTCATCTGTAAAATTCTTTCCTGCTGCTCTCATTCCCATTGATTTTCCGGCAAAATATACTTCGTCTGCTCCGTATTCTATCGCCATAATCAATTTATCCAAATTTCCTGCAGGTGCTAATAACTTTGGTAACATAAATTTCTCCTTCTTACTTTATTAATGTAACTGCCACCCCATCCCCTAAAGGAAGGACTGATGTAATATATCTTTCATCATGGGAAATGTATTCTAAATAATTTCTTAGATTTCTTACTAATGTTTTTTTTCTTCTTACAACTAAATCATCTGTTGCAATCATTCCTTGATACAACACATTGTCAGAGATTATAATTCCGCCTGACTTCATCATTTTACAGCATTTATCAAAAAATGTTTTATAATAACTTTTGGCGGCATCTATAAAAGCCATATCGAAGGTTCCTTCTATATTATCCAAATTTTCTGTTGCATCACCGAAAAGAACTTCAATATTATTTTCCAGTCCAAAATCTTTTATGTTTTTTAGCGCTTCTTCATAGAATTTATCGCTTCTTTCCAATGTTACGACATGCCCTTCATTATTCATGACTTTGCTCATAAATATTGAGGAATATCCCACATTGGTTCCTACTTCTATAATTCTTTTGGCATTTAATTGATTTATAGTAAGTTTTATAAATTGTCCAACTTCTTTATGAATTATAGGAAGGCTTCTGCTTTCACAATATTCTCTGAATTTTTCTAATTTTTCATTCTCATCTTTTATGAGGCTGTTAATATACGTATCAATATATTCCCTGTTTATATTATCCATTATTTCATCCTTAATCTAAATATTCATTTGCTGCATTGATGTGCTCGTCATAGCTGTTTGAAAAATAGTGGGAACCGTCTCCCTTTGCAACGAAAAACAAATAATCAACATCTGCTGGTTCAAGTACACCTTTAACAGATACTTGTCCTGGAGAATTAATTGGTGAAGGAGGCAAGCCATCAATAACATATGTGTTATATGGTGAATCAATTGCTATATCTTCATAAGTAAGTCTTTCTTTCCATTCTCCGTGGGCATAGTTTACTGTTGCACACGACTGAAGCTTCATGTTTATATCAAGTCTGTTTAAAAAAACTGCAGCAACTTCATCTCTTTCTTCGTCAAGGAGAGCTTCCTTTTCTACTATGCTTGCCAGTGTTATTATTTCTTCAAAATTTAATTTCGAATTTTCTAAAAGCGGTTTTATTTCTTCAATATAAAATTCATCAAATTGTGCAAGAAGAATCTTTACTATGTCCTCTTCGTTTGCATTTATATAAACATTATATGTGTCAGGCATTAAATAACCTTGTAAATTTGTTATATCTGGATTGTCTTTTAGAAATTCAAAATCATCCTTATAAATTTGTCCATCTTCCATAAGTGCAACAAGTTTTTCATAACTTAACCCTAATTGGTCTGAAATGGACTTTGAAGCATCTTCTTTTGTAAGTCCTTCTATAATTGTAATATTAGCAGTATTGCCTGAACTCCCTCCCATTATAAGAACATCTAAAAGTTCATCTGCATTCATATTTTTAGAAAGGACGTAAGTTCCTGCTTTAAGTTTACTGTCTGCTTCTGTTTTTTCTGCATAATATTTAAAGGAACGTGTATTTCTTATTAAATTATTTTCAAGCAATATTTCAGCAATATCCCTTGTTGTGCTCCCTGATGGAATTTCTACCACGATTTTAGTATCATCGTTTATATCTACAGGCTGCAAATTTTCTTTTGTGTTATTATCAATATATAAATATACGCCGGTTACTGCCATTAAAACAATTAGTACAGCTAATATTTTTCTCATAGTACCTCCATAAATAATAAAATCCGCTTTAATAAATTTCCAAATCCATTAAATTATACAACCTTTCAAACGCAATTACAATATATGATTTTTTTTTACTTTTTTAACGCATAATATTTAGAAAGATGGTTAATATAATAATGCTTATTACTTCGAAGAGAGGACTGGTTCTTTTGGACAGATTGAACTTGGGTTACGCTCCCAATACGAAGAAGATTGATAATTTAAGCGTATTAAAAATCAAAATGGATGGGCAATATGGTTTATCCAGTGACTTTAATGATAAACTAAATCCAAATATTAATATTCTTTCAAAAAAAGAGAATACAAGAATGGAAAATAAAAGTATTGTAAATAACAAACCATCCCAATTCGGACCTATTTTGGGTGTTAACTTTCACAATTTAAGAAAGTAATAAGCACATAAGCAGCCGGTGATTAATTCACCGGTTGCTTTCACGTATGCCCTAACCCCTTTTTTCAGAGTGTTTTTTTCTGAAAAATGGCGGTAGGTCAACCGCAACGAATTCCCAATTTATATGAACGGTAGTGAGTAAATAAATTGGTGAATGAGACTGCGTATGCCCAAACCATATAACTACACTTTTAATTAACATTATTCTTTACCTCACATATTATATAAATAAATACATATTGGAGGTTAAGATGATTTCTAAAAGCAATATGAATAATTCAATTAATAATTCGCAAGAAATAGATCGACTATGTCTTACAATAGGAAGAATAGCGCCAGATTTCACGGCAATTACAACATCAGGACCAATTACAATGTCACAGTTCAGAGGAAAATGGGTATTGTTTTTTTCTCATCCTGGAGATTTTACTCCAGTTTGTACGTCAGAATTCATTGCTTTTACACAACTTTATCCTGAGTTTGTAAGTAGAAATGTACAGCTTCTCGGTATAAGCGTTGACAGCAATGCAGCCCATATTGGGTGGTTTATGAATATTCTGGAATTTTCGGGAATTAAAATTCCATTTCCTCTTATTGCCGACAGAGATGCAGAAGTTGCAGTTCTATATGGGATGGTTAATCCGGACAGAATTTACGAACAAAGTGTAAGGAATGTTTTTATCATTGACCCCAATCAACGAATAAGAGCAATACTTACTTATCCTGCGACAAACGGAAGAAATATGTATGAACTCCTAAGACTTATAGATGCTCTGCAAGTATCCACTACTTATCTTGTAAATACACCTGCCAATTGGATGCCAGGTGACCCTGTAATAGTTCCTGTGCCTCAAACATTTGATGAAGCTATTGAAAGAAGTGTTAATCCTAGTCCTGACTTAGCTTGCAGAACATGGTATATGTGCTACAAAGATCTTCCTATAGCGGACGTTGAAAATATTAATAGTGGAGTCAATATCGAAGGTGGCTCAACTCAAGTTTGATTGAAAATAAAAAAAGGACACTGTCCTTTTTTTATTTTATGAAATCTTCACCGTCAACTTCTATAATAATTGGCAATATCATAGGGTTTCGTTTTATTTTTTCGTAAATAAAGCTGCTTAGAGCATCTTTAATAATCATTTTTATATTGTTCCATTCCTTAACATTTGTTTCTTCACATTTATTAAGAGCTTTTCTGACAACTGCTTTTGATTCTTCAATCAAGTCAATGTTTTCACGCACATATATAAATCCTCTTGAAACAATTTCAGGTCCTGCAAGCACTTTACCAGTACCTTTTTCAGTTGATAACACTACTATTATTAATCCATTTTCAGATAAAAGTTTTCTGTCGCGAAGTACTATGTTACCTACATCTCCAACACCAAGACCATCAACTAAAATATTTCCTGATGTTACTGAACCATTTTTTGCAATTGATTTTGATGTAATTTCTATTACATCTCCATTTTTTCCGATTATAGTATTTTCTTTTGGAATTCCCATTTCCTCTGAAAGCCTTGCGTGTTGAACAAGATGCCTGTATTCTCCGTGAACAGGAATGAAATACTTTGGTTTAACAAGTGAAAGCATAAGTTTTAATTCATCGCGTCTTGCATGCCCGGATACGTGAACTTGTGTCACTGCATCATAAAGAACGGTTGCTCCTTTTTCATAAAGCATGTTTATAACTCTGGATACAGTTTTTTCATTGCCAGGTATAGCACTTGCAGAAATTATTACTAAGTCACCTGACTTTATCTGTATTTTTTTATGGTCATTGTTAGCCATACGAGTTAATGCTGACATTGGCTCCCCTTGACTTCCAGTTGTTACTATTACTATTTCATTGTCTTTTAAACCTTTTATTTCATTTACATTTATTAATGTTCCATCAGGAATATCTAAATATCCAAGTTCCTGTGCTACTTTCACAGTATTTATCATGCTTCTTCCTGATATGGCAACTTTTCTGCCATACATTACAGCAGCATTTATAACCTGCTGCACACGATGAACATTTGATGCAAATGTTGCAACCAATATTCTTGATTGGCTTTCCTTAAATATATCTACGAACTTGTCGCCTATTGTGCGCTCTGAAGCACTAAATCCTAGTTTTTCAACATTTGTGCTGTCTGACATCAAAAGCAATACGCCTTATTTCCCAAATTCAGTAAATGTTCCAAGATCGATTACTTCTCCGTTTATTGGAGTGAAATCAATTTTAAAATCTCCTGTGTGAATTATTGTTCCAATTGGTGTATTAATTGCCATACCAACTGCATCAGGTATGCTGTGGTTACTTCTTATAAACGTTACATTAAAACATCCCAAATTAATTGTTTGGCCTGCTTCCACCACATTTAAAGATACATCTTCTATTTTATGTTCTAAAAGTTTGTTTCCAACCAGTCCTAAAGTAAGTTTTGTTCCATATATGGGTACATTGATTTTTTTCAACAAATATGGAATGTTGCCTATATGATCTTCATGCCCGTGTGTCAATAAAATACCTTTAATTTTATCTTTGTTTTTAATTAAATATGTTATATCTGGTATTACAATATCAATACCAAGCATTTCATCATCGGGGAATGACATTCCGCAGTCTATAACAACTATATTGCTGCCATATTCTATAACTGTCATGTTTTTTCCAATTTCGCCTAATCCGCCGAGGGGTATAATCTTTAATTTATGTTTTTTTTCTGTTACCATTTTCATTCTCCTTATTTCTGCATTGACTGCAGATTCCGGTGAACTTGACTACGTGATTCAATATTTCAAAATTGTATTGTTTTTCAATTATTTCTTCCAATGAGTTCATTAAGTCTTCTTTGACTTCAATGATTTTCCCGCATTTTTTACATAATAAATGATGATGTTGATGAATTTCATTGCTGTTAGGTGATAATATTTCATATCTGCTTAAACCATCATCAAAGTTATGCTTATAAACCAGACCTATTTCTTCAAAAAGTTGAAGTGTTCTGTAAGTTGTTGCAATTCCCATTTTAGGGCTCTTGTCTTTTACAAGCTCATAGATTTCTTCTGTACTTAAATGCTTATCATTATTTTCCATGAGAATTTCATATATCATATTTCTCTGAACTGTAATTTTATAACCATTTTCACACAGCAACTTAACCAAGTAATCTGCTTCGCTCATACTATCACCCCAAAATTAAATTATATCTGATTATATTAAATCATCCGCTATTCCTTCATAAACCTCTATTACTTCTTGAATTTCTTCTTCATCCTCAACCGGAATGAATATTCCATTGCCGTCTTCTGCTTCTTCTAAATAGAATATCATACCTTCATCAGAGTCGATTTCATGAAGTACTGCATACATAGTATCGTCAATATGGAAGGTAGCTTCAACAACTAATTTCACTAGTTTCCCTTCATCATCAATCAATTCAACAATATTATCATTATCTTTCATATTTGTCTCCTTAGGCATTATAATTTAGTTCTTCGCATATAACCTGACAGAATTTCAACTGCGGCTAATTTGTCTATTACTTCTTTTCTTTTCTTTCTTTTAACATCAGCGTCTATTAACATTCTTTCTGATATAGATGTTGTAAATCTTTCATCTTCGAGCTCAACAGGCAAATCTATGTGATGTTTCATTTTTTCTAAAAATTCCAGCACTTTTTCACCTTGAATGCCCACTGTTCCATCCAGCATCTTTGGAAGTCCTGCTACAATTTTAGTAACCTGATATTCAGAAATTATTTTTCTGAGCTCACTTATATCGTTCTTAAAATTTGTTCTTTTTATGGTAGTAACTCCTTGTGCCGTATACATTAACAAATCACTTACAGCTACCCCAATAGTTTTATCCCCAACATCTAGACCCATTAATCTGTCCATAGCAACCTCACACAATTTTGATATAAAAATCCGTACATTCACCAGCACAATAGCTGCACAAAACACATTTATTCATATCCACAACACACTTGCCATCGATAATCGTAAGAGCATTTTGTTTGCACTTCTTAGCGCATTTCCCGCAACCAATACACCACTCTTCTATTACGAGAGTTCTCTTTTGATTTCTAATTTTGTTTTTTATATTAATATTTAACTCATTGTTTTCTAAATAAGCGATATTTGCATCAATTTCTTCCTTTGTGCTCATACCTACTGCTATTGAGTCTACCATACTTAGATTGTTTGCAAAATCAAATGCTGATTTTGCATCATTTATAAGGTGTCCGCCTCCATAGATTTTCATTGCCATAATAAATTTATTGTTTTCCTTTGCTGCTTTCACTGCATTGAGCATATCTTCAATTGTACCGTCTTGAATTCCGATACCTTTCATATTCAGCAATGGAAATACATATTCTATTTCTTTAAACTTTACGCTGTCTGATACAGCTTCAATTCTGTGAGTTGATATTCCAAAATGTTTTATTATTCCTTGTTCCTTGTATTTCATGAAACGTTCAACTGCTTCATAATGACCTAAAAAGTTATTGCCATTATCCTGTTCATGAAGCATAAATACATCCAGATAATCTGTATTCATTTCCTTTAAAGCCTTATTAACACTATATTCTGCTGTCTTTTTATCATATGCATAGCTTTTTGTAGCTATATTTAGTTTAACCCTGTCTTTGTCTTTTATGAATTCTTTTAAAATATTATAGTTGTCATAAAGCTCAGCTGTATCAAAAAAATTAATACCTTGTTCATAAGAATAATTTAAAAGTCTTACTTTTTGTTCATCAGTAGCATCATTTTGTAAAAAACTTAATGCCAGCGTTCCATAGCATAACTTTGATACATGTTCTTTTTCAAATAAATTTATATATTTCATTTTTTTCCTTCAGCTATACTGTGCGTAATATAAAAGAGAGCAGTATATAAATAAACATATACTGCTTTCTATCATAATTTTAAAGGTCTATTACATTTAAATAAACATTTAATATTTCTTCTAACAGTTCGTCTCTCTCTATCTTACGTATTAAACTTCTTGCATTGTTATGATTTGTTATATAAGTTGGATCTCCGGATAAAATATATCCAATAAGCTGGTTATTAGGATTGTATCCTTTTTCTTTAAGTGACTGATAAACTTGTGATATAATTTCCCTAGCTTCATTTAATGATTCCAGATTATAATCAAACTTTGCTGTGTTATTTACATTGCTATCCATAAAAACCACCTCTTTACATAACCTCTATTCATTGTACTACATTTTTGTAATAAAATCAAATAAAAATTAAATTAATAATTTAATTTGGAAATGTGCATAAGCACATTTCCTTCAATAACTGTTCACTATTCATGTTTCATTGATAATTGTTTTTTAACTGCATCCAGAGCTTCATCGATTTTTTCCGGAAGCTTTCCTCCAGCTTGAGCAAAATCAGGTCTTCCGCCTCCGCCGCCGCCGGCTACTTTTGCAGCTTCCTTAACCATATTTCCTGCATGTATACCCTTATCTGTCAAATCTTTAGTAACAGAAGCAACAAATAAAACTTTATCACCCAAATCTGAAGCTAAAATTACTGCACAGCTTTCATTTTTGTCTTTGATTTTATCTGCTATTTCTCTTAAAGAATTTGCATCTTTGTCTTTTATTTTCAAGGCAAATAATTTAATTCCATTTATTTCCTCAAATTGGTCAAGTATCTGGCCCATATTTTTCTTAAGCAGTTCATTACTTAACTTATGAATTTCTTTTTCTTTTTCTTTAGCTTCTTTTTTAAGCAAATTTACTTTTGCTGCGAGTTCATCTTTTGATACTTTCATTGACAAACATAATTCGTCAGTTATATTATCAAGTTCGCTTAAGTATTCTATTGCTGATCTTCCTGTAATAGCTTCTATTCTTCTTATGCCTGATGCTATGCTTCCTTCAGAAACTATTTTAAACATTCCTATTTTTGCGGTTTCATCAATGTGAGTTCCACCGCATAGTTCTTTGCTGAAACCTCCAACGCTTACAACTCTTACCATTTCTTCGTATTTCTCGTCAAATAAAGCTGTAGCCCCTGATTGTCTTGCTTCATCAATATTCAATACATTAGTAGACACAGTATAATCTGCAAGTATCGCTTCATTTACGCGTCTTTCTATTTCCTTTAATGTTTGCTGATCAACTGATTCAAAATGTGTGTAGTCAAATCTGAGTCTGTCTTTTGAAACATATGAACCAGCTTGGTTTACATGTTCTCCAAGCATTTCTTTTAATACTTTGTGAAGCAAATGTGTACAAGTATGATTCTTTGCAGTATTTTTTCTTTGATCGACATTTACTTCTGCAAATAATTTGTCTCCCACAGATACGCTGCCTTTAACTACATTTGTTTCATGGAGAAATATATTTTTTTTAAATTTTTTAGTATCAGTTACTTGTACTTCCATACCTTCAGCAGTAAGTTTTCCTGTATCTCCGGTCTGCCCGCCGCTTTCAGCATAAAATGGTGTTTTATCAAGAATTATTATTCCTGACTGTCCTTCATTAATTGCGTTAACTTGTTCTCCATCAACAACAATTGCAACAACCTCAGCATTGTCAGATAAATTAGTATATCCGGTAAATAAAGTTTTAGGCGTATCTATGCTGAATTCTTCATCTTTCCATCCGGAACTGCCAGTCTTTCCTCTTGCTTCTCTCGCCATTTGTCTGTGTTCATCCATAATAGCAACAAATTCTTTTTTATCAAATTCAAATCCATTTTCATTTAATATTTCTTCAGTAAGTTCTGAAGGGAACCCATATGTATCGTAAAGTCTGAAAGCAACCATTCCGTCAAATACTTTTTTGTTTGTTTCCTTCATTGCATCTATTTCTTTCATTAAAAGTTCAAGCCCTTGATCTATTGTTGTTTTAAACTTTTCTTCTTCTAACTGAACAACTTTCAATATGTAGCTTTCTTTTTCTCCAAGTGTCGGATAAGCTTCTTTCCATTCATCAATTACAACTTTTACAGTCTGTGTGAGGAAATCTTTTTGTATTCCCAAAGACTTTCCTTGACGGATTGCTCTTCTTATAAGGCGTCTGAGAACATACCCTCTGCCTTCATTTGATGGTATTATTCCATCACCTATCATGAATGTTGCAGCTCTTGAATGGTCACAGATAATTTTCATAGCTGTATCTTTTTTATTGTCAACGCCATATTTAACAGTTGATATTTCTTCAACTTTATTAATTATGGAAATAAGCGGAACTACATCAAAAACAGTTGGTTTTCCCTGAAGAACTGAAGCAACTCTTTCAAGTCCCATTCCTGTGTCTATGTTTGGATTTGGAAGTGGATGGTACACGCCTTGCTCATCTTTGTCAAATTGAGTAAATACCAGGTTCCATATTTCAATATATCTGTTGCAGTCACATCCAGGTTTGCAGTCCGGTGATCCGCATCCTCTGTCAGAACCTGTATCATAGTAAATTTCAGAACATGGTCCGCTGGGTCCTACTTCAAGTTCCCAGAAATTATCGTCTTTTCCTAATTTAACTATTCTTTCTCTAGGTATTCCTACATTATTATGCCACATATCTGCAGCTTCATCATCTTCTTCATAAACTGTAACCCATAATCTGTTTTTATCTATTTTCAAAACATCTGTTAAAAGCTCCCACGCCCATGTTATAGCTTCTTCCTTAAAGTAATCTCCAAAGGAAAAGTTTCCAAGCATTTCAAAAAATGTTAAATGTCTGGCCGTAATACCAACATTGTCAATATCTCCAGTTCTAACACATTTTTGACAAGTAGCCATTCTTTTAGAAGGTGGAGTTTCCGCACCTGTAAAATATTTTTTTAAAGGTGCCATGCCTGCACCAATAAGCAGCAGGCTCTTATCATTTTTTGGAATTAAAGAAAAGCTTTGCTCCGTTAAATGACCCTTGCTTTTAAAAAAATTCAAATATTCTTTTCTAATGTTGTTTATGGAAAATCTATCTACTGTATCCATTGTTCCTCCACTTCTCATACGATCATTTATCTTTATTAGGAAATTATAATGTATTCTTTCCCATATTGTCAACTATATTTACGCAGTCTCGTTCACCAATTTATTTGCTCACTACCGTTCACATAAATTGGGAACTCGTTGCGGTTGACCTACCGCCTTTTTTCAGAAAAACCACTCTGAAAAATGGGGTTAGGGCATACGCAGTCTCGTTCACAAAGAAAGAAAACGGAGTCAAAATTGCGACCCCGCTTTAATTTTTATTGACAATGAATATCTTCGTCATCCTCTGGTTTGTAATTTTCTATTCCCTTAATTACTTTATGAGTTTTTTGAGAATAATCAAACAATGCTGATTTTACTGCCTGTTCAGCTAAAACTGAACAATGAATTTTTACCGGAGGAAGTCCTCCTAATGCTTCAATAACAGCTTTGTTTGATAATTCAACAGCTTCATTAATGCTTTTTCCTTTTATAAGTTCTGTTGCCATGCTTGATGAAGCAATTGCTGATCCACATCCAAATGTTTCAAACTTTACATCTTCTATTATTTCATCATCATTAATTTTTAAGTAAATTTTCATTATATCTCCGCATTTTGGGTTACCAACCTGGCCAACTCCATCTGCATTTTCTATTGAACCTACATTTCTTGGATTTCTGAAATGATCCATTACTGTTTCTGTATACATAATATTCCTCCGATAATTTAATTTAATTTAATTAATTGTTTTTCTTTAAATCTTCATCATTTTTGATAGGTGACATTGCTCTTAATCTTGCAATTATTTTTTTCATTGTTTCTATTGTGAAATCTATATCTTCCTCTGTAATTTCTTCGCTTATTGTAAAACGGATTGAGCCGTGTGCTGTTCCGTGATCAAGTCCTGTAGCTAAAAGTACATGAGACGGATCTAATGAACCGGAAGTACATGCAGAACCGCTTGAAGCTGAAATTCCTTCCATATCCAGTAAAAGCAATATAGATTCGCCTTCAACATATTTGTATGAAAAATTAACATTGTTTGGAAGTCTCATAGTTGGATGTCCATTAAGAACTACATCAGAAATATTAGCTTTAATTCCTTCTATGAATTTGTTTCTCAAAAAAGTAAGTCTTTCAATATGTTGGTCGAAATCTCTTTTTGCCAATTCAACAGCTTTTCCATATCCTACTATATTTTGTACGCCTTCAGTTCCTGCTCTTCTGCCTCTTTCCTGACCTCCTCCATGAATGAAGTTGTCAATTTTAACGCCTTTTTTTATAAACATGCCGCCAATGCCTTTTGGTCCGCCAATTTTGTGAGCTGACATTGACAACAAATCAATATGTTGTTTTTTTACATCTATTTTAATACTGCCCAAAGCCTGAACTGCATCAGTGTGGAATATAATTCCGTGTTCTTTTGCAATTTCACCAATTTGTTCTATAGGCTGGATAGTACCAATTTCATTATTAGCAAACATTACAGAAATTAAAATTGTTTCCGGTCTTATAGCTTCCTTTAATTGCTCTAAATCAATCATTCCATATTTGTCCACATCAAGGTAAGTTGTTTCAAATCCAAACTTCTCCAGATATTCGCATGTATGAAGAACTGCATGATGCTCTATTCTAGTAGTTATAATATGATTTCCTTTGTTCTTGTTGGCAAAAGCAACTCCTTTTATAGCCCAGTTATCTGACTCAGAGCCCCCTGCTGTAAAATATATTTCTTTTTCATCAGCATTTAAAAAATCAGCAACTTGTTTTCTTGCATTTTCTATGGCTTCTTTTGATTTTCTTCCTAATTCATATAAAGAACTTGAAGGATTACCATAAAATTCATCAAAATAATTACGCATTTCTTCTATTACTTCTTTTTTTACTCTTGTTGTTGCAGCATTGTCAAGATAAAGTTTCTTGCTCATTTGTTTTCCTCCGTTAAAATATGTTTTCGTTCCTCATGCATATCAGCTAAAGTTATATTATCTATTACATTATTTATACTGTTTTCTATTTTTTCAAATATAACTCTTGTAGCACAAATCGATTCTCTTGAACAAACTTCTTTATTTATACATTCGGAAGTTGTTATATCGCCTTCCAGTGTTCTAAGTATCATCCCCACAGTAATTTCTTCAGGTTTTTTCGCAAGCATGTAACCTCCTTGCGGCCCTCTTACCGTTTCAATATAACCATCCCTTTTCAACTTAGCAAAAAGTTGTTCCAAATAACTTTCAGATATATCATATTTTTCTGATATTTTTTTAAGAGAAACAGGTCCCAAACCGTAGTTCAGTGAAAGTTCAAATATTGCCTTTAACCCATATCTGCCCTTTGTTGATAAAATCATAACTGTTCTCCTCTCAATTAATTCCTACCGTTTTAGTGGGGTATGAGTTATTATAATATACCCTACTAAATTTGTCAACATTAAATCTGAAATTTTTTTATGTTTTTTTATATTTTATATTTTTTTATATTTATATTTTTCTATAAAAAAACAAAGCAACCCTTTATTGAGTTGCTTTGTTTTTACTGTAGATTTTAAGAAAGTAGTTTATACACATATGA
>JBASLQ010000068.1:0-2212 GCA_049656425.1 Sedimentibacter sp. | reverse complement strand
CTATAAGTCTACTATTTTAATAATTGCAGTCTGTATGTCACTTCTTCCTTTTGCAAATTTATTGCTTAAGCATAAAATTTCTATTCATAATGACAAGCGGTACTACATACCTATGTCAATATTTGCTTTCTTTGCAGTGCTTTCCACAGCAATGTCACCATACAGAAATGTTGCATTATTAGGTTTTATTGAAATGTATCAAGGCATGTCTGTATTGCTCTGTTATATTTTGCTTACATTTATTATAATGAATTTTTTAAATACTGAAAGAGATTTTAAAATTATAATTTATTCATTTGTAGTTCTAAGTATTATTGTTGGCATAATTGGATTAAGTCAATATTTTGGTCATGATCTTTTGCAGACAGACATAGGCAGATGGCTTATTACTCCTGAATCGCTCAGAAATGCAAACATTGAGTTTACTTTTGGAAAATATACCATTTATGCTACTATGTACAATACAAACTTTGTTGGAAGCTTTGGAGCATTGTTGCTTCCTTTAAATATTATGTTGTATTTAAATTCCAATAAAAAGCAAACAAATATTATTTTTCTAATTTCTTCTGTATTGATATACACAACATGGCTTGGGTGTAATTCAAGAGCTGGATATATAGGTGTTATAGCTGCTTGTATAATTGGTATTATAATGTTCAGGCAAGTGTTAAGAGAAAAATACAAAAAAATATGTTTTCTGATAATGCTTTATATAATTATTGCGATTATTTTTAATACAGAATCTAATGGAAGGGTTTTGGGGCAATTTTCAAGGTTAAATCCATTATCTGAAGCAGAAAAACTTAGAACAATTCAAGAACAACAAAAAGTAAAATTCGAAGATATATCTGTAAAAGACAATACATTTACAATTAAAACAAATTCTGAAGAACTAACAGGTATTGTAGATAATTACAATTTGACTTTTCAAGATGGACAAGGTAATTCATTGAAAACTCATACTGATGAAAGTGATACCATAACAATTTTAGACAAAGGGTATGAAGATTACAGTTTCAGAAAAAAGGATGGGTCTCCATTCATCAAGGCGACAATTTATAAGAGACCTTTAGATTTGTATGCTTTGGAAGATGATACTGTAATGGTAGTTTCCATGAACTATAAGCTTGTTGAGCCTGTCAATGCACCACGTTTAAAAATATTTGACGGCAGAGAAACTTTTGCTTCCAATAGAGGCTATATATGGTCAAGAACTATACCTATGTTAAAGGATACACTTTTTATAGGATATGGGCCCGATAATTATTGTTTAATGTTTCCTCAGGAGGATTATGTGGGAAGATTTAATACAGGTAGCGGCATGACAAATATTGTGGTAGATAAACCTCATAATATGTATATGCAAACGGCAATAAATACAGGCGGTGTGTCCTTACTTTCTCTTATTATTTTATGGGCAATATATTTAACAGATAGTTTTAAGCTGTATTATCATAAGAAAATTTATTCTTTTTCTGAATATATGGGAGTTGCTATGTTTTTGAGTGTAACAGCATATCTTGCAGCAGGAATGTTCAATGATAATATTGTATCTGTTGCACCATTGTTCTGGGTTGCTTTAGGTCTTGGTATATCTATAAATAAAATGAATAAAATTGACAAGCCCATATTTTAGTGCTAATATTACTTTGTCACGGGGCAAGTGACAAGAGGAAAGCAAAAAATTTGGAGGTAGTAAAATGAAATCATTAATTAGGATGAGAATGAGTGCCCATGATGCACATTATGGGGGAGATCTTGTTGATGGAGCCAGAATGTTAGGCTTGTTTGGAGATGTTGCAACAGAGATTTTAATAAGAAATGACGGAGATGAAGGATTGTTTGTTGCATATGACAAAGTAGAATTTCTGGCACCGGTATTTGCAGGCGATTATATTGAAGCAGAAGGGGAACTGATTTCTGCCGGAAATTCATCAAGAAAAATGAAATTTGAAGCCAGAAAAGTTATAGTACCGAGAAAAGATATTAATAATTCTGCATGTGATTTTTTAGAAGAACCGATAATAGTATGCAGAGCAAGTGGAACGTGTGTAGTAACAAAAGATAAACAAAGAATAAGCAAATAGCAATGTTGAGACGACATGCGAGTGTCGTTTTTTGTTTTTTTGTGTAATTAAAATATAATTGAAATAAAATCGAAATCAAATTGCTAAATAATAGAAATGTAATTGATGTAGTATACAATAAATAC